>CANFSZ010000006.1 GCA_947449835.1 Opitutia bacterium | reverse complement strand
TCACCGCTTTCGACATCGACGCCAAGTGGATCGTCGACGCCGCCGCGCGGCGCCAGAAGTGGATCGATCAAGCTCAAAGCGTTAATCTGTGGATCAAGACGCCTGACCTGAAGACCCTCAGCCACATGTATCGCCACGCGTGGCACGCAGGCCTCAAGACCACCTACTACCTCCGCAGCCTCGGCGCCTCCAACATCGAGAAAGCTACTATCTCCGTGAAGAAGGAAGTACGCGGCGCGATCAAAGAAGGCCAAGACGGCGGCCAAAACTCCGGCGACGCCGGCGGCAGCCACAGCGGCGAGATTACCGCCTCGCCGGCCGCCAAGAAGAAAGAGTTCACCGCCGCGGAGAAAACCGCCTGCAGCATCGAAGCGATGCGCAACGGCGGCGAATGTGAAGCCTGCCAATAAATCCTTCCTGTCAGGCCCCGCCCTTCGCCGGACGGGGCTTTTCGTGTCCGTCTTACCGGGTTGTTTTCTCTTCCTATAACTCCGTCGCGCCATCACTCAGGACCTAAGATCGGTTTGGACATCGGCCGTGAAACCGTGTTCGTAGCCGCTTAGGCTTGTGCGACGTTAGTTCATGCCTCTACTTTGATCCTGCACCGTAGACATCTTTAGCCCCCGATTCTTTCTCCTATGAAACTTCGTCCCCTTGTCGCCCTCCTCGCACTCGCTTTCTCGGTCGTTTCCCCGGTCATCGCCGCTGAAACCTCCGCCAAACCTACCGCTGCCAAGGCCGCTTTTAATGGCGCCTTCACCGGCAAATGGCAGGGCCAAAATAATATCGGTGGCGTCCTCAAGCTGGACTTCAAGTCTGGCACCGATGCCAAGCTCGGCGCGGACGTACTCTTTGTTTACGAAGGTACCGATGTCCGCGCGCAGACTAAATCTCTCAAGGTCGAGGGCGAAAAAATCGAGCTCGTGATCACCTGGGAAATTCAAGGCACTTTTGCTTCCACCAAGCTTGTGGGCAACCTTAAGGGCAACGACATCGCTGGCACCTACGAGAGCACTGCCGCTGAAGAGCCCGCCACCGGCAAGTGGTCTGTCTCCCGTAGCTAACCGGCGACGCGTATTCGTCGCTTGAAAACGAACGTCGCCATTGTTGGCGGAGGTTTGGCCGGGCTCTCCTCCGCTGCGCACCTGTTATTGGCGGCGCCCGACCAGTACGAAGTTCATATCTTTGAGGCCGCGCCCATGCTCGGCGGCCAATGCGCGTCTTGGCTCGATGCCAAGGGCCGTCCCGTCGAGACCGGCATCCATCTCGATTTTCCGTGGTATCATAATAAAGACGCGCTATTCGCCGCCATCGGTCATCCGTTGCCGCTAAAAGAAACCGACGGCAACTACTACGTGTGCAACGGCCAGACGGGCCAGATCGACACACTCCTCGCGGGTAAATCCGTCTTAAAAACCCTGCGTGGTCTAGCGACTTTCCCCGGTCTCACGCCCGGCGAACGACTTCTGCTCACGGGTTTTATTTTCCGCATCATGCGCATGGATGATCGCACGGCGGAATCTTTCGATCACCTCTCCGTCACGCAGTTTCTCATCGAGCAAAAGCTCAGCGCGGGCATCCGGCATCAGCTCGCGCTCGAAGCCGTGACCATCCAAGGCCTGCGCCCCGAAGAAGCCAGCGCGGCCTCTTTCATCAAGTTCCTCCGTACGATGTACGGCAGTATGGGACTTTTCGATACGACGTTCTTCGGCGCTCCGCTCGGCGATGCGCTCGTCGATCCCCTCGTGGATTTCATCACGCGCCACGGCGGACACATTCACACCGCGACGGCCATCCAGAGCGTCACGCCCGCCACCTCAGGTTCCGCACGCGTCACGACGACCGCTGGCGTTACGCACGAAGCCGATCACGTCATCTTTGCCGTGCCTGGCTATGCGGTGCCCGCGCTCTTGCCCGCCGAGCATCGGGACACGGCGCCCTTTGCCGCACTCGCGCACCTCAAAGAGACGCCCATCATCACCATCACTCTCTGGTACGACACGCAGGTCTTTACCGACGGGAATGTATACATCTCGCACCGTGACCGCGAGCACGGCCCCATCTTCGACGCCGTGGCCGACAAAGCTTTTCATTGGAAAGATTGGCCCAAGCTCAAGGCGCAGGGCAGCATCGTCCAAGTCCTGATCGACGCCGCCGAGGATGTGTTGCACCTCAGCGATACCGAGATCTTGGCCCAAGTTTACCAAGACCTCGAGCGCTTCTTCCCGCGTTGCCGAGGCCAAGTCCCCTTCGACTCGACCGTGTTGCGCTTGAAAAACACCTATTGCGGCACGCGCGTCGGCTATTGGTCCAAAGTCCCGCGCCAACACCAGACCGGCCTCGCTGGCATCTGGCTCGCCGGTGACTATACCGATGGCGTGTATCACTACGGCATGGAGTCCGCGATTATTTCCGGCAAAGCCGTGGCCAACGAACTCCTCCGCGCGATCCCTCACGCGGGCTTTGAGATTCTCCGCCCGCGTTATCTTCCCTTCGTCCGCGCCTGAGTGCGCGCGCATTACGCGGAGCGCGATCCTCGGCGCCGCGATGGTTTAATCCCAGAACTTCCATTTTTTGTTTTCACCGAGGTGAACGACGCCCGAAAGCCCGGGGATTTTAACCGTGGCCTGCCGCGTATCGTAAGTCCCGAGCAACGCATTTACCCAAGCTGCGATCACGACGACGAGCACCAGCGCAGTCCAAGGTCGGGCCGAGGTGATGCCGGAATTTATTGGTGCGGTTTTATATCCCGTCACCATCGCGGCTGAAATATTGTCGCGCTGGCGAATTGTATAGAACGCCAAGCCCGCGAGGTGTAGGCCCACGGCGACCGCCAGCGCGATCGCTAGCCCCGCGTGGAGATCCTCACTGATTTCCCACTCCTGGGTAATCCCCGTTAAGACCAATAGAGGAATCAGCGCAAACATCAGCAACGCCACCAGCGACGTGCCGGGGTTGTGACCGGCGTAGAGGATCGCGGGCCCGCGGAATAGACTGCGGAAATAACTGAGGCTATCGGCCGGACGGAGGAAAAAATATTTCCACTGGACGTAACGCGTGCCCACGAAACCCAGCACCACGCGCACGACCAAGAGAAAAGCCGCGATTAACCCGGCGAGCATGTGCCATTGAAACCGCGAGTCGTTTTCATCGAAGCCATAGGCGAAAACAAACGTCGCCCCGATACTACCGGCCAAGGCCCAATGAAAGATACGCGTGGGCAGATCCCAAATAAGAACTTTATGCATAAAATAAAACGTCGAGGAGACGGGGCTGGATTTTGAGTGAGAGGAACGAGGCTAAAGTCGCGGCGGTGACCGCTCGCAGAAGAGGCTCAGTCCGCCCGCGGTGATGGCGGGCGTGGGGCTCAACGGTGCGCGGGGATGCTCGCTCCACCCTACACCCGCGCGGGGATTACGGCTCCGCGTAAATTGCTCATCTTGCCGCAGGGCGCACGCGCGAGTGCGGGCAGGGGCCCCGGCTCGATCAGCTCGCCGATGGCTGTGGCCGATAAAAATAAAAAAACGCCGACTCCCGGAGGAATCGGCGTAGAAGGGAGCGGACGATCTTGAATGATCGCGCGCGTGGGAATTACTCTTTGGCTCGGACGAGGCCGAGCTTCTTCTTGATATTGCCGACGCTGGGCAGGGAGATGCCGACTTCTTTAGCGATCTCGTTGCCGGTTTTATTTTTGGCGACGAGGGCTTTCACCTTGGCGATGACTTCGGGGGTGATCTTGGCGCGCTTGCGGGTCTTCTTCACTTTGCCCGCGGCTTTGACGGCCTTGGGGGCTTCGCTGATTGATTGCAGCGCGGCGATTAAATCGCTAACGGACTTGAAGCCCAGCTTGCCGGGGAGTTGGGCCAGGCGCTTTTTTTGTTGGGTCAGTTTCTGTTCGAGGGCCGCGACTTTGCGGCGGTATTGTTCGAGTTGGTCGAAGGTATTTTTAGCCATGGAGAGCAATAGGCCTTAAAGTATTAATTATAGCAACACTCCTCTGCGCTATAGGGCGGGAGTCTTTATCTATAATTCATTTAAAATTTAGCCTATAATAGGCAATAATCAGAATGATCCTCGCTGTGGTGCGATGAGTGTAGGGTTTTAATAGTCACGGCTAAGGTGCGAGTAATGTTTTTTCGGATACCTATAGATCGCCTCGAGCGCGCGGGAAAAGGGTCGGCCTCGCCGGATGAAGCCCGCGGTGAGTGGCCCCATAAAAAAAGCGGGCTTCATCGTGGGGCCGGACACAGGCGCGGTCACGATCACAGCCCGCCGCAATCAGGGATGACGAGGTGGGGGTGGGGCGTTAAGCGGAGTCTATGGTGGTGGAGGAGATGCTGTGGGAACGACCCGCGCCGCGGGTGTTGATCGCGAGTGTGAAACTGGATGCCGTGACGGTTTTCCGCGTGGAGATGCTGAAGGTGCACGGTTTATTGATAAGAAAACGGGCACGGTGGCTGATTTCTGTGCGGCGCTGTATGATTTGGCGCTGGGGCGGCGTTATTTTTCGCCGTCGTTTATCACGGCCAAGGCGGCGCGGCATGCGAACCCCGAGTCGTTTGAGAAAATCCTGTCGCCGGCGGAGCAGCGGGTGCTGGCGCTCGTAGGGGAAGGCTTGAGCGACCAGGAAATCGGGGCTCGGTTGGGCATCACGCCGGCGACTGCGCAGAAACACCGAAGCCGATTGCTTAAAAACTTCATATCACCGCTAGCACGAAGCTCGTTGCTTATGCGCTGCGGCATGGCTTCACGCGGGTCGAGAGCGACGGGCAACAGTCGGCGCAGTGAACGGTCTGCGCGGACGGTGCGCGGGGCAGTACGGGCAAAAAAAAGCGGCATCCGGGGTGACCGGATGCCGCGAGGGCGACGGAGTTGAACTCCGTCGGTTTAGAAGAACTTGTATTCGACGCTGAGCGTGAAGGCGCGACCGCGTGGATCGGCGATTCGCGGCTCCCAGCTACTGCCGGCACCGGTGTTGGTGTCGTAGGAGATCGAGAACGGAGGATCTTCGTTGAGGATATTTTTGATACCGGCGATGAGCGTGAAGTCTTTGTTGAGACGGTAGGTCAGGCTGCCGTTGTAGGTGACGTATTCATCGACCTTGGTCTTGTAGTCGGGCGCGTAGGGCAGGTAGGTGCCGTTGGCGATGCCGGGTGGGACGTAGTCGAGGTAACCGGCGCGGAAGACTTGGGTGAGACGACCGGACCATTTGCCCTTACGATAGGAAACGGAGGTGGTGTATTTCCACTTCAAGCCGATGTCGCTGGCGCGGGTGAAACGGCCGACCTCGCTCGTGCCGAAAGGCGCGGAGGCGATGAGGCGGGATTTCTTTTCGAGGAGCTGGGAGACGTTGGCGTCGACGACGAACTTGCCGCCCCAGAAGCCGAATTCGCCGCGACCATTATACTCGAGGCCCTTGGTGATCGTTTCACCGGCGTTGAGCGGCCGCACATCGATCCGACTGATCGGGGTGTTGGCGCCGCCGGTGCGGATGATGCGATCGGGGAAGAGCTGGTAATTCTGGAGGATGATCGAAGTCCCGAGGGATTGGATGGTGCCGGTGCGGTTGACCGACCACCAGTCGACGCCGAAGGTGATGTTCTTCAAGGGCGAGAGCACGATGCCGACGGACTTCATCTTGGCCTCTTCGGGCTTAAGATCGGCTTTGCCGCCGTTGATCGTATAGAGGCTGTTGGCCGGGATGGCGGTGTTGGTGGCCGGGTCCACGAGATCTACGCCCGCGTAGATGGTCTCGTAGGATGGATCAAACTGTTGCTTGAAGGTCGGCACGCGGAAACCGGTGCTATAAGAGCCGCGGAAGAGCACTTGCTCGATCGGGTTGTAGCGAAGGGTGTACTTCGGGTTGGTAGTGGCGCCGAAGCCGGTGTAGTCGTCGCGACGCGCGGCGAGGTTGAGGTCGAGGGTCTTCAAGAGCGGGATTTGGAGCTCGGCGAAGAACGCGTAGATGTCGCGGCTGAGCGTGCCGGCGGTGGCGAGACCGTTGTCGAAGGGCGCATTGAAGATGAGCGAGTCGACGCTGCTGACGTTGCTGCGCGGGTCGCCGGCGAAGTAGTATTCTTCTTTGCGGTAATCAAAGCCGAGGGCGCTGTAGATATTGCCCGCGGGGAGTTTGAAGACCGGACCGGAGGTGGTGAAGTCAGCCGTGGTGGTGGTGAACGTGCCGCCGTAGAGCTCGACGCCCGAGGCGGACGCGGCCTTGAGGCCGTCCATCGCGGCTTGCGATTGATTATAGGAGAACGGGCTGAGCACGCCGGTGGTGATCAACTTCGCGAACGGCACGGTGTAGTAATAACCGTTGAGGAGCTTCGATTTGCTCTGGCTCTTGGCCTGGGCGAGGCCGGTGCGGTATTCCCACTCGGAGAAGAACGCAAAGGGCAACGGGAGCGGGCCTTCGAGACCGACCAGATAACGGCTGGTGTCGGTGATGGTGCGCAGCTCGCGGTTACCGGCGGGCAAAGAGCGCCAGCGGAAGCCCAGCGGGAGGCCACGGTTGGACTCGAGGGCGGGGAAGTAAGCGACGAGGGCGTTGAAGACGCGGTTATAATCGGCGCCGTTGCTGGGGTAAGCCATGCCGGAGAGTGGATTGGGGACCACGGTTCCGTTGAGGGTCGTGGTGGTGGTCTGCGCGCCCGTGGCGGACAAACCGGCGGTGCTCCATTGATTCGGCGAGAAGCTCTTGGAAGAGTCGGAACGACCGATGACCGCTTCGGCGGTGAGAAGATGGGCGCCCAGTTTATAGGAACCGCGGCTGACAAAGTTAGTGTTCTTCACGGGCTGTTGGAGGACGGCGGCGCGGCCGGTGTCCCAAGCGGAGCCGTATTTACCACTGCCGGTGGCGGAAGTGGCGCCCCAGAGGATTTCTTCGTAGGGGCCCATGCCATCGAGGCCGGTGTAGCCGCCGGAGTAGGTGGGTAGGTCGACGATGTTGATACCGTTGACGCGCACGGCGGGATTGGCCGGGTCGACCGGGTTGGCGGTGCTCAGGCCGAGGGCCGTGGGCAAGTTGGCTACGGTGAAGAGCGTGGCGATCGGGGTGCCTCGGGTGTCGGGCGAGATACCGCGCTTGGGTTGGAACGTATTGACGAAGTCACGTTGGTCGCCGTTGAGGCGCTTGTGATCGGAAATGGCCAAGGAGGCCATGATGTTCCACTTGTCTTTGCTGAGATCGCCCCAGCCGCCGACGAGGGAGTAGCGAAAAATGTTACCGCCGCCGTCTTGGGTGACATCGGAAGAGGCGTTGCCCACGAGGCCGCGGAAATCGCGTTTCGTGATGAAGTTGATCACGCCGCCGACGGCATCGGTGCCGTAGGTGGCGGAGGCGCCGTCCTTGAGGATTTCGACGCGCTCGATGGCGGCGAAAGGGATGGAGTTGAGGTCGACGACACCACCGTTAAGGCCGTGCGAGGCGACGCGGCGGCCGTTGAGGAGGATGAGCGTGGCGTTGGAGCCTTGGCCGCGAAGATTGGCGGAGGTGGCACCGTTATTGCCGCGCTGGGCGCCGGCAACGACGTCGGCGTTGGAGGCGAGATTATCGAGACCGTTGCCGTTGATGTTGAGTTGGGAGACCATCTGCTCGGCGCTGGCGATGCCGGCCTGCTCGAGTTCCAAATGCGTGATGACTTCCATCGGTAGGGCGCCCTCGTTGGGGATGCCTTTGATCATCGAGCCGGTGATGACGAATTTCTCGAGCTTCTGAGGGGCGTCAGAATTCGTTTCGACGGTCGTGGTGACCTTTTGGGCCACGGCGACGGGGATCATGCTTATAGCAGCAATCATCGACAACAATGTCGACGGGTTCCAGCGGTTGGTACGGTTCATAGAAAAATTTTTGCGATCGATTTGCGACTGCCCCGCCTTATCGGGGGATTAAGAGGTTGAGAAAACATCTTAAATGGAAGTGTGAAGCAAGGAGAATGCCTAAGCCGACAATTGCTCCGTGCCATGAAAAGGACTTGCCCGCGTCGCGCGCCGGCGCGTACTCAAGCCATCCCGCGACGGGCGACTCGTGTCGCTCGTCACCATCCCCCCCAACAACGTCTGCCCCTCCGAGAATCCTTGTATGTCCCACTACACTCGTCGTGATTTCGCCAAACTCGCCCTCGCGGCGCTGCCCGCCGCCGGTATGTTTTCGGTGATGAACCGGGCGCAAGCCGCCGAAGTTGCCAAAGGCACGCGCCCCAAGCCCAACTCCAAGGTCAACGGCGTCCAGATCGGCCTCAACGTCCCTTACAGCTTCGGCGGCCGCACCATGCCGGCCGATGAAATCATCAGCAACTGCGTGCTCCTCGGCGTGAACGCCCTCGAACTGCGCACCCAACCCGTCGAAGCCTTCCTCGGTTCGCCCGTCTCCGATGTCGTGGCCGCGCGCGGCTCCGCCATCAACGCCAACGAAGCCAAGGCCAACGCCGCCAAACTCGAAGCCTGGCGCCTCAGCGTCTCGATGGATCGCGTCAAAGCCTTCCGCCAGCAATTCGACGCCGCCGGCATGCTCATCGAAATCGTGAAAGTGGATAACATTTTCCAGATGTCCGAGCCCGTCCTCGACTACCAATTCAATCTCGCCAAAGCCCTCGGCGCGCGCGCCATCTCAACCGAGATTTCCAAAGACGCCAAAGACATGGAACGCCTCGGCAAGTTTGCCGATAAACACCAACTCATGGTCGGCTACCACGGCCACGCCACGACCTCCGGCGAACATTACGAAGCCGTTTACGCCTCCGCCAAATTCAACGGCAACAACCTCGACATCGGCCACTACGTCGCCGGCGGCCACGGTTCGCCCGTAGAGTTCATCAAGAAAAACCACGCGCGCATCTCGCACGTGCACATCAAAGATCGTAAATACGATCCCGCCACGAAGAACGGCCCCAACACGCCCTTCGGCGAAGGCGACACGCCCATCAAGGACGTGCTGCGCGTCATCCGCGACAATCACTACAACATCCAGGCCACAATCGAATTTGAATACAAAGTGCCCGCCAGCTCCGACCGCATGACCGAGATCGCGCGCACCATTAAGTATTGCCGCGACGCGCTCGCCTAAACGAGCCGCGCTCTCTCAGCTTCGACCTGCGGCGTGATCCGCCGCGGGCGCCGGCCCCGCTACGGCCCGCGCGAGGAAATTCGGCGTCGCGGGGAATTCCTGCATCGGCGTGTGAAACACCTCTGTCGTCGCCGGGGAAAGCGGCGGCACGATCCAATCCCACCGCGCCGAAACCGCGCGGCCCGCGCGCACTTCGCGCTCACGGAATTTCATGAACTCGGTCGAAGCCGTGTGATGATCGACGAGTTTCACGCCCTCGCGTTCAAACGAATGCAGCACCGCCGCGTTGAGCTCGATCAATGCGCGATCTTTCCAAAGCGTGCTGGGATGACTCCGGTCGAGCCCGAGTTTCTCGGCGATGATGGGCAGTTGATGATAACGCGTTTCATCGGCGAGATCGCGCGCGCCGATTTCCGTGCCCATGAACCAGCCGTTAAACGGCGCCGCGGGGAAATCCGTCCCCGCCGCATGGAAAATCATGTCACTTATCGCCGGCACCGCGTACCACCGCAACCCAAGCTGCTCGAACCACGGCAACGTCGGATGACGTAATGGAACTTCCCGTACAAAACCCGCAGGCAATGAAAACAGTTTCGGCCGGCCGTCGCGGCCCGAGATGATCCAAGGTAACAGATCGAAGCGACTCGGCGTGGCCGGAGTTTGCCAACCGAGCGCGAGGGCGAGCGCGGTGAGCGCGGCGTTTTTCGGATCGCCCAAAATGTGGCCGTCGCGCTGACAGTAGCCGGCGTACGCGCAGAGTTGTTGATTCCAGATGCGTGGGGCCGGATCGCCCGCGCGCTCGGGCGGGGCAAAGACGGTGAGGATGGAGCGGATCATGCCCTCGCCTTGGGCGAGCGTGAGATGTTCGCGCAGGCTCTCGGCCAACGCATCGGCGGTGTCGAGGTGCCGATGGTCGCGCACAAGCAGACTCTTCCAATACATCCGCCCGATGCAGCGGCTATGGTTGCGCCACGCGATGCGTCCCGCCCAAGTGAGTTCGTCGGTGGAGAGCGGTGCGGGTTGACCGGCGGCCAAGGCAGCGCGAACCGCCGCGAGGCGATCGGGCAGGGCAGTGGTCGGATGCGCCTCGGCGAGGAAGGCGAGTTCTGTTTCGACCGAGTGAACGGTGGCCGGCGGCGGCGGGGACGAAGTGATGGAATGAAAAGGACAGCCGGACATGAAAAATAAAGGAAGTTACGTTTCCGTGGTTACGTCCCGCAATCAATGCCAGATGCACGCGCGTAAGATTTGCTTAAAAACCCATCCTCGAGTCATCGCGTGGTTGCTTGCCTCGCGGATGCCGCCCAACGTGTTGAATCTCCGATGAGCGATACGCCGAATCCGCCGCAGCCCTCTATTGAATCGCTTGATTCCGCGACGCTGCGCCTGCTCATGGAACACCTGCCGGATCGTATCTACTTTAAAGACCTCCAGAGTAATTTTGTGCGCGTGAACCTCGCCCACGCGGAGTGGTTGGGCGTGGTCGATCCCGAAGAAGTCGTGGGCAAATCGGACCGCGATTATTTCTCCCCGAGCCACGCCGACAAAGCGTTTACCGAAGAGCAAGTGATCATCCGCACGGGTCATCCCATCGTCGGCGCCGTGCAACACATCACGCGCCGCGACGGCGTGGAAGCGTGGGGCTCCACCACAAAGATGCCTTGGCGCGATGGCAACGGCCGCATCATCGGCACCTTCGGCGTCACGCGCAACGTCACCGCCGCGAAACTGGCCGAGGATAAACTCCTCGAGGAGCGCAACCTCCTCCGCACGATCATCGATCACCTGCCCAGCCGCATTTTTGTCAAAGACGCCGCCTCGCGTTACCTCATTAATAACAAAGCTCACCTGCGCGCCCTCGGCGTCGAGCATCAGGAAGAAGCGCGTGGCCGCACGACGTTGGACTTTTTCCCCGGCGAACGCGGCCGGCAGGCGATGGACGACGACCACAGCGTATTGGAGACGGGCGTGCCGATTTTAAATCAGGAGAAATCGGATTTCGGCGCCGAAGATCACGTGCGATGGTCGCTCACCAACAAAGTTCCTTTTCTGGGCCTGCGCGACAAAGTGATCGGCCTCGTCGGTATCAGCCACGACATTACCGAGCGCAAGCGCATGGAAGAAGAATTGCGCCATCGCACCGAGGAAATGGAAGCCGATGTGCGCATGGCGCGCCAAGTGCAGGAAGTGTTTTTCTCGGCGAATTATCCGGTGTTTCCGACCAACACGACGCCGGCGCGCAGCGCGTTGAGATTCGCGCATCGGTACGTGCCGGCCTCGACGCTCGGGGGAGATTTTTTCAACATCGTGCAGTTGTCGGACACCCGATGCGGCGTGTTGGTGTGCGATGTGATGGGCCACGGCGTGCGCGCGGGCTTGTTGACGGCGCTGATTCGCGGCGTCGTGGGCGAAGTCGCGCCGCAGGCCAAAACCGCCGCGGAAGTCTTGGTGGAAATCAACCGTGCGCTCATGCCGATCGTGTTGCAGACGGGTCAGCCCGTCTTCGCGACGGCGTGTTATGCCATCATTGATACCGCTGAACGCACGCTCACGTACGGCAACGCGGGCCATCCGGCGCCGTTGATTTTACGCGCGGACTCCGGCGTGGTGGAATCGCTTTCCCTCGCCGATCCCGAGCCGGCGGCGGGTTTGATGGAAGGATTTGTTTACACGGATCGCCAAAGCTCGTTTGGGCCGGGCGACGTGTTTCTCGGTTACACCGACGGATTGTTTGAGGCGGCTAATCGCGACGGCGTGATTTACGGCTCCGAGCGGTTGAGCGCGTTTCTCGCGCGGCAACGCGGCGTGGCGGGCGCGACCTTGCTGGATGGCTTGGTCAACGACGTGGTTGCGTTCACTGGTGATGCCCACTTCGACGACGACATCTGTGCGCTCATCGTCGAAGCGGTGGAAGTTTCGCGCGGCGTTTAACGGCCGAGCAGGTGCTCGATCACGAGTTGATCGAGATCTTGGTAATTGCGATCGGCGATGAGGGCGTCGGCCTGTTTCGTGGGATACGAACGAGCTTTCTCGACGAGGCGGAGAAATGTTTTCCGTGAATTATCGAGGTGCTTGAGGTAGTGCTCTTCGCGCGTGGTGCGGAACGGATGCACGTCGAAGGCCACGTATTCGCCGCGGCTGCCGTAGCCGTTGCGCTCGAGGGCGCGGATCTGGTTAAAGGCGACGCGGAGATTGGCGGAGCCGAAGGGTTTGTCTTGGTCAAATTTGAGGCCGTTTTGGTCGTTGAGGTGGAGCGACCAAAGTTTGCCGAAGGCCATGGCGAAATCGATTTCATCGGCGGGATCGAGGCCGGCGAGAATCGAGTGGGCGCTTTCGATGAGACAGCCGATGCGTTTCGGATCGCGCGTGAGTTGAGCGATGGCGAGGGCGTGGCCGATCGTGGGAATGTAGGCGTGATCCATCGGCTCGTTGGGTTTCGGCTCGATGCAGAGACGGGCTTTTTTGTCGTGAGCGAGCATCGCGTCGAGGGCGTCGACGAGGAGTTCGGTCGAGCGGGCGCCGGATTTGGATTCGCGCAGATAGGTGCCTTCGCGTGCGAGCCAGAGGACGATGAGGTCGGTGCCGAGCACGCGGGCGATGTCGAGGGTCTGCTTCGAGCGGTCGATGGCGTACTGGCGGTCGGCTTTGCGGTTAGAAGTATAGCCGCCGTCTATCGTCTGTGGTGCGAACCAGAGGCGCGGGGCGACCATCTCGGCGACGATACCTTCGCCATCGAGACGTTTCTTGAGCTCCTTGGCTTCTTTGAGGACTTGCGTGGCGGACTTCGTGTCGATGTTGGGCACGGCGTCGTCGTCGTGAAACATCATCGCGTCGAAACCGAGTTTCTTCAGGGCGCTGAGTTTCCAATCGAAGGAATGGGCGGCGCGGGTTTCGGGGCCGTAGGGATCGCGGCCTTCGCTAAAATTCCATGGGCCGGCGCAAAAACGATACGTGGGTTTGGGCATAGGGAACCGCGAAGTTACGCGGCGGAGGCGCGGGGCGGAAGGGAAAATCGCGAAATTGTGAGGCGCTAAAATGTATTTTCAGTGGGCGGCGCGCTGCGAATTAACCGCAGAATGACAAGACGACCTCTTCGCGTGATTGCATTTATTCAGAAAAATCCGCCATAAACTGTAGCGACCCACCGCGGCGTCGCTTTCTTCGACCGCGTTTTACCCCTGCAGTTTTTAATCTATAGATTTACCCTACCTTTATGAATACCCCGATCGCATCCGATCTCTCCCGCCGCGATTTCGTGCGGCTCTCATCTCTCACCGCTGGTGCCGCCGCGCTCGCTGCCGTCGGCACGCCGCGGTCGCTCGGTGCGGTCGCCGGCTCCGACACCATCCGCATCGGCATCATCGGTTGTGGTGGTCGCGGCAGCGATGCGGCGAAAAATGCCCTCGATTCCTCGCCCGGTGTCGAAGTCGTGGCGGTGGCCGATCTCTTCGAACGTCAGGCCGTGAAGGCCCGCGACCGTTTCAAAGTTTCTGCGGATAAAACTTTCTGGGGATTCGACGCCTACCAAAAGCTCCTCGCGACCGATGTGAACTACGTGATCCTTGCGACTCCGCCCGGTTTCCGCCCGAGCCATTTCGCGGCCGCGGTCGCTGCCAATAAACATATTTTCATCGAGAAGCCCGTCGCGGTCGATCCCACCGGCATTCGCTCCGTCATCGCCACCGCGAAGATCGCGAGCGAGAAACGCCTCTCCGTCGTCGCCGGCACGCAGCGTCGCCATCAGGCCAGTTATATCGAGACGATGAAACGCATCCACGACGGCGAGATGGGTGAACTCACGGGCGGCCAATGCTACTGGAATGGCGATGGCATCTGGTTCCGCGAGAAGGCCGACTGGGTGGCCGGCTTCAGCGACTTCGAGTGGCAATGCTGGAACTGGTACCACTGGGACTGGCTCAGCGGCGACCACATCGTCGAGCAACACATCCATAACATCGACGTCATGAACTGGGCCTTCGGCGGCCCGCCCGTGAAATTCTACGGCATGGGCGGTCGCCAAAATCGCGGCAACATTCCCGGCAACATCTGGGATCATTTCTCCGTCGAGATGGACTACGCCAACGGCGCCCGCGTCTCCAGTTCCTGCCGCCACGCCGCGAAGACCGCTACGCGTATCGGCGAGCGCGTGGTCGGCACCAAGGGCGTTGCGATCCCGAACAACGCCACGATCACCGGCGAAAAAAACTTCAAGTACGTCGGCCCCAACGTGAGCCCGATGGTTCAGGAACACGCCGATCTCATCGCCAGCATCCGCAGCAATACGCCCGTCAACGAAGCTGTACGCGTCGCCGAAAGCACGCTCACCGCCATCGGCGCGCGCATCGCCGCCTACACCGGCCGCGAGATTTCTTGGAAATGGCTCATGGAAGGCTCGAAGCTCGATCTCTTCCCGCAAAATCCCGGCCCCGGCCCCGGTATCTTCGGCCCTGTGCCGATCCCCGGCGTCACCCCGCTCGTTTAAATTTTCCTACGCCTCCGCTCCACGTCCTTCGTTTTATTTTCCCATGAAACTCCGCCTTCTCTTCACCGCCGCGCTTACGTTCGCGGCTGCGCTGCTCCACGCCGCTGATCGTAAACTCGTCATGATCGCCGGTCCGGTGAGTCATCCGCCGCTGATGCATGAATTCAAGGCCGGCTCCATGCTGCTCCAGAAACGCCTCGAGTCCGTCCCCGGCCTCAAGACCGTGCTCATCACCAACGGCTGGCCCACGAAACTCGTCGATGGCAAACGCGTGGACGACAACTCCCTCTTCGAAGGCGCCGACGCCGTGTTCATCTACTCCGACGGCGGCGCCAACCACCTCGCCGTTCAAAAAGACCACCTCGCCGTCCTCGGCGCGTTAGCCAAAAAAGGCGTTGGCATCGGCATGGCTCACTATGCCGTCGAAGTGCTCGCGGACAAAGGCGGCACGGAGTGGCAGGACTGGATCGGAGGTTATTATGAGACGAAAGTTTCCTGCAACCCGATCTGGGAAGCCGATTACGTTTCGCTGCCTGAGCACCCGATCACGCGCGGCGTGAAACCGTTTCGCACGAAAGACGAATGGTATTTCAACATGCACTTCCGCGACGGCAAAGCTGGCGTGAAAGACATCCTCGTCGCCAATCCCTCCGACGCCGTGCGCGACGGTCCGTACGTCAGCCCCAAAGGCCCCTACGCGCACATCCAAGCCGCCAAAGGCCGGCCCGAGACGATGATGTGGGCCGTCGAGCGCCCCGATGGCGGACGCGGCTTTGGTTTCACCGGCGGACATTTCCACCTCAACTGGCAAAACGACGATCAACGCCGCCTCGTGCTCAACGCGCTCGTGTGGCTCGCCAAACTCGAGGTCCCCGCCAGCGGCATTAACTCCGCGCCCGTGAGCGACGTCGAAGCGATGCAGAACCTCGACGAGAAAAAAGTTAATATGCCCAAAGCCGCGCCCGCGGCGAAAGCCTCCACCCCCGCACCCGCGGCCGCACCCGCTCCGGCGACCAAGACTCCGTAACCCGGCCGCGCCCGGCAGCGGCAACGGTGAAGGCGGGCTCAGCGGTCACGCCGCACCTTAGTGCGTTTTACTTTTTTCAGTATTCATATCAGATTTCGGAGCGGCGCGTTTTGACAGCGAGGCTGTCGTCGTCACTTTCTCGTCATGGCCAGCCCGACGTTTTCCATTACCCGCCGCGTGGAGTTTCATGAGACCGACGCCGCTGGACTCATGCATTTTTCCAACTTCTACCGCTGGATGGAAGTGTGCGAGCACGAGTGGTTCCGGGCGCTCGATCTCGCCATGATGAGCACGACGACCGACGGTGTGCGGCGCGGGTGGCCGCGCCGCGAGGCCTCGTGCAGTTTTGTGCGACCGCTGCGTTGTGGTGATCTCGTGCGCGTGACGGGCTCCGTGATCGAAGTGAAAAACGTGAGTGTCGCTTACGAATTTATTTTTGAAAAAGACCGCGCCGGCAAATGGACCGAAGTCGCGCGCGGCCGCATGACGACCGTACACGTGCGACAAGACGCCGAAGGCCGCATGGAAGCCGACCCGTTGCCCGCCAACGTCCGCTCGGCCTTTGGCGCGCCAGAAGTTTCCGCCTGAACGCGGGCCGGAATCAGCGATAAAGTAAAAACGCTTTGCGCCGCGCCTCGAACTCCGCGAGCCCGGCGCTCCAACCGGCTTTGATCTCGGCGAACGATTTTCCGGCGACGATCGCGGCGAGCGTGGCGTCGTCGCCGAGCAGGCGCGCCATCGCGGCAGCTTGAAGTTTTTGCGGATAAAGTTTCTGCAGCGTAACGGCGAGCGCGAGGCCGACATCGACGGCGTTGCAGCGCGTGCGATCGGCGAGGATGACGCGTACACCGCCGCAGGATTTATCGGCGTTTTTGAGCGAATGCGCGGGGCCGGGGTAAAGCGCGGGCCGCGGGGTAAACGTCACGGGTTCAAAGCGCACGCCGGCGAGTCCGGCTTGGTTGAGCTCAGCGGCGAGCCGTTCGCCGTCGATGAAGGGCGCGCCGATTTGTTCGAACGGTTTGAGCGTGCCGCGGCCCATCGAAACCTCCGTGCTTTCGAGCAAACAAAGTCCGGGATACAACGTCGCGGCGGTGAGACTGCGCATCGAGGGCGATGGGTTGACCCACGCGAGACCGGTTTGATCGAGCCAGAGATCGCGCGCCCAATTTTCGCAGCGCACGACGGTGAGATCGGCGCCGAAGTGGCGCTCGGCGTTGTACATTTGGGCGAGTTCGCCGAGCGTCATGCCGTGACGGACGGGCATCGGATGAAACCCGACGAAACTGGGCGCACGCGTCATGACGGGACCTTCGACGCCGACGCCGTTGATCGGATTCACGCGGTCGAGTACGATGAATTTTTTCTTGGCGAGGGCCGCCGCTTCGAGCGCGACGCCGAGGGTCGCGGAGTACGTGTAGAAACGCGCGCCGATGTCTTGAATATCGAAGACCAACGCATCGAGCTCGCGGAGCTGTTCGGCCTGGGGCGCATGGGCGCGCAGGACGACGGCGGCGTAGGCTTCGGCGGATTGGCCGGCGGTGCGGGCTGGCGCGGCGCCGTAGAGACTGTGGATCGGGAGTTTTGTTTTCTCGTCGACGGAATCGCTCACGGTTTCGTCGGCGTTCCCGCGGATGCCGTGCTCGGGGCTAAACAAGGCGACGAGTTTCACGTCTTTGGCCGCGTGGAGCAGATCGATGGTCGAGCGACCGTCGCGGTCGCGGCCGGTCTGGTTGGTGATGAGACCGACGCGCAAGCCGCGGAGGCGGGCGAAATCTTCGCGCACGAGCACGTCGATGCCGTTGCGCACGGCGCCGGTGTCGCGGCCAACGGCTTCTGCCGCGAGTGTGGCGAGCGTGCGGCGGAGCGGAGCGGTGTCGCCTTTGCCGTCGGGATGGACGCGGTTGGCGAGGAAGATCACGAAGGTCTTGGTGCCTGGGTCGATCCACATGCTGGTGCCCGTGAAGCCCGTGTGACCGAAGGAAGCTCCGGCGGGAAACCAGCGGCCCCGCTGGCCGGAGAAACTGGAATCAATATCCCAGCCGAGGCCGCGGCGGTTGGAGCCGTCGGTTTGCACGCGCGTCATTTCGGCGACGGAGGCCTCGCTCAAAATGCGTACGCCATCGAGTTGGCCGTCGCCCAGAAGCATGCGGCTGAAACGCGCGAGATCTTCAGCGGTGGTGAACAATCCCGCGTGACCAGCGACGCCGTCCATCGCGCGTGCGCTGGGATCGTGGACGACACCGCGCAACATCGAGCCGGCCGTGAGTTCGGTCGGTGCGATGCGCGCGTGCTTGGCGGCGGGCGGGAGAAATCCCGTGTCGCGGAGGCCGAGCGGTTGGAAAATCTCGCGCGCCGCATAGGCGTCGAGACGGAGCCCGCTGACGATGCGGACGAGTTCGCCGAGGATGATGAAGTTGATGTCGCTATAAACGAAGGTGCTGCCCGGCGGGCTGCGGGGTTTTTCCGCGCAGGCGAGCGCGACGCCGGTGGCGTAGCCGGACCAGGCGGGTTTCAGGTCGACGTCGGGTCGCAGGCCGGAGTGATGATCGAGTAATTGGCGGACCGTGATGGCGCCTTTGTCGTGGACGCTGAAGGCGGGCAGGTAACGCACGACGGGAGCGTCGAGCTCGAGGCGGCCGCGCTCGACCAGTTGCATGATGGCGGTGGTCGTGGCGATGACTTTGGTGAGTGAAGCGGCGTCGTAGATCGTGTCGGCGCTGATGGGTTCGTGCGCGGGAGCTAGTGCGCGCAGGCCGTAGGCGCGTTGGTAGGCTTGCCCGTCGTGTTCAAACCAGAGGACGCCGCCGGGGATTTTTTTGGCGGCGATGGCCTCGGCCACAGCTTGGTCCATCGCGGAGATTTTTGCTGGAAGGAATGGCGCCGCGACGGAAAGCGCAGCCGTGCTAACAATCCACAGCAGGGTGATGAGACGTCTGGGGTAGGAGCGCATCGGCACTAAGTCATAAGGATCTTTGGCGGCGCGGCGATAAAACTCCTCGCCAAACAAAATTCATTTTCGCGTGATGGCTTTACCCCATGAACGCCTATTTCAACCTCGGTGACTGGCTCGTGATTTTCCTGTATCTTGGCGGCATCATCGGCCTCGGCGTGTGGTTCGGCAAAGACCAGCGCAACACGCGCGACTATTTTCTCGGTAGCCGTAATATTCCTTGGTGGGGCATCGGCGTGTCGATCGTCGCGGCGGAGACGAGTGCGTTGACTATCATCGGAGTGCCGGCGATCGCGTACGGTTCGAATATCTTGTTTATCCAGATGATCGGCGGCTACGTGATCGCGCGGATCATTTTGGCGGTCGTGATGGTGCCGCACTACATGAAGGGCGAAATCTATTCGCCGTATCAACTGCTCGAACAGCATCTCGGTCGCGGGCCGCGTAGGCTGGCGGGCGGATTTTTTTTGTTTTTGGAAACGATGGCGGCGGGCGTGCGCGTGTATGTGGCGTGCATTCCGATCCGGCTGCTGTTGGGTGAATCGGTGTGCAGTTTCGGCGGGCTCGTCGATCCGATCCTCGGTGCGATTCTGCTCTTTGTCGGCCTCTCGCTGCTGTACACGTACATCGGTGGCGTGAAGGCGGTGATCTGGACCGATGCGGTGCAATTTGGCCTGTTTCTCGCGGGAGGAGTGTTCGCGCTGTTTTATATTCCCACGTTGATTGACGGCGGTTGGGGCGCGGTGATGGCGCAAGCCGGTGCGGCGGGGAAACTGGTGTGGTTGAACACGTCGTTCACGTTCTCAGCGCCGTTTAACCTCTGGATGGGCGTGATCGGCGGGACGGTGATGGTGCTCTCCACGCACGGCGCGGAACAATTGATCGTGCAGCGTGTGCTCGCGTGTCGCGATGTCGCGGACGGGCGCAAGGCGCTCGCGCTGAGTGCGGTGCTGATCTTCCCGCTGTTTTTAATTTTCCTGCTCGTGGGCGTGATGCTCTGGGCGTTTTACCAAGGTCATCCGTTTCAAATTCCGCTCCCGGAGGCGCGGCCGGGGATCAAGTCCAACGACTTTATTTTCCCGATTTTTATGATGACGGAAGTGCCGCACATCTTGAAAGGGTTTTTGATCGTCGCGATTTTATCGGCGGCGATGTCCTCGATCAGTTCGGCGATCACGTCGTTGGCGTCGGTCTCGACGATGGATTTTGTGAAGCAAATCGTGAAGGATCGCGACGAGGAATATTTTCTGCGGTTTAGCAAAATCTCGACGGTGTTCTGGGCGGCGGTGCTCGTGGGCACGGCGTGGCTTACGCGAGAAGTGACGTTTGTATTGAACGCGGCGTTTTCGCTGCGCGGGCTCACGGCTGGGGCGTTGCTCGGCTCGCTGATCATTGCGCTGTTTTGGAAGAGGCTTGGCGCACGGGCGACCATGGTCGGGATGACGGCGTCGCTCGTGGTGATGAACTTAATTTATTGGCCGGCGAACATGGCGGCGACGAAGGACTGGTGGCTGCGGACGTTTGGCGCCGAGGTGTTTTGGCCGTGGTTCACGCTGATCGGCACGCTCGTGACGCTGGGCGGCGCGTGGGTCGTGGCGCGCGGGTGGCCGGAGCGCGGTGAGCGCGGCACGGATTAATTTTTGAAATCGGTGCTGGGGCGGACGAGGTCGAGCTCCTTGATCCACACGTTGCGGTACCGCACGTCGTGGCCTTCGCATTGGAGCTTCAGGCCGCCGGGGATGTCGGTGATGCCTTTGCCGCCATCGTTGCCGCCGTCGATCCCGGAGTTGGGGCCGCCCCAGACTTGTTGGATGACTTGGTTGCCGTGGACTTTGATGCCGTTGAAATACAAAGTGACGCGCGCTGGCTCGGTGCGGACGCCGTCTTTGAAACGAGCGGCGCGAAATTGGATGTCGTAGGCGTTCCATTGGCCGAGGCCTTTGTAGGCGAAGTAGGGCGAAGGGGTTTCGTTGATGACGGCGCCCATGCCGTGGGTCGTGGCGTCGCCGTCGCAGATCTGGATTTCGTAACGGTTTTGGAGATACACGCCGCTGTTGCCGCCGGGTTTGCTGACGAGAAATTCAACGTGGAGGCGGAAATCGCGGTAGGGTTTTTTCGTCACGATATCGGCGGCACCGAATTTCCCGCCGTCGGCGGCACGGTCATCCGTCATGAGCACGGTGGTGCCGGGGACGACAGGATCGGGGACGATTTGCCATTTGATGGGCAGGGCGGAGGCGAAGCGCGGGCCGGTCCAGTACGTCCATTTGGCGTCGAGGGTGGCGCGGGTGCCGTCGAGGAGGACTTCGGCGCCGGCGAGTGGGGACGCGCCGATTCCTATCTCGGCGCGGCTGACGGGCGTGAGTGCGGCGAGGGTTAGTACGACGACGGGGGCGAGGAAACGGAGGAGGTTTTTCATGGGGTGAAGAGGGGGATCAGGCTTTGAACCAGATGCCGGCGCCGTCGCCTTGGTTGAGGGTGATTTTGCCGGGGCTTTTCAACGTGGCTTTGCAGATCGAGCAACGTGAAGAGCGCGGTGGCAACTTCGGGCGTGCGCTGGATTTCTGCGAGGGCTTCGTTGACATCGGCCGGTGGGTCGATGTTGGTGATGAGTGCGTCGTCGAGGTCGATGCCGCCGCGCTCCGTGGGGCCGATGGTATAAACGCCGAAAAGTAGCGTGAGGAGCGCTGCGAGGATGATGCCGAGAACGAGACCGAACAGGATGGCGGTGATCATGGTACTGGCTTGCGCAGAGGAGTAAAATGATCTGCCCGAGGGCAGGGTCACAGTGGCGGAACGTCGCCAATGCATGGCGATTTTATTCCGCCGACAAGCTCAAAGGTCTGCGCTCTCGCTCGCTGAACAAACGCGGCCGCGGCGAGTGGCTCGCACGCAGAGAAATTACGGCATCAGGAGCACGCGGGCCATCTGGACGGCGGCGAGGGTGCCGGCGATGAGGGAAGAGTGCCAGAGCCAGCGTTTTTTGACGACGAGGCAAACACCGCCGAGGGCGATGGCGATTTGGAAGATCGTGGTGGCGAGACCCATCTCGCGGCTGGCGTCGGCCGCGCGCGTGGCGGCGGTCCGCGCCTCGTCGCGTTTCCCTTCAAATTTATGTGCTTCGGTGGAGATATCTTTCTTTTCCTTTTCGTAGCGATCGATGCGGCTAGTGATGGCGGCGAGGGTCTTGGGCTCGGGCGCGCCGAGGGCGTTGAGGCGGTCGCGCTCCTGCTCGTAGATGCTTTGTTTGATGCCTTTAGCCTGATAAAACGCCCATTGGTCGGAGGCTTGGGCTTGATTAAAGGTGGCCTCGTTGAGCTGTTTCATAGTGGCGGACGAGTAGCCCGCGCCGCGTTGGGTGGCGACGGCGGCGAGGACGGCGAGACAGATCATCGATAGGGAAACAAACTTGGTCCAACCGTCGCGCTTCTCTTTGTCTTTTTGCGCTTGTTGGTCGGCTTTGATGGCGGCGACTAGGTCTTTGAGTTCGTCGAGGTTGGTGCTCATGATTGAAGAGTGGGATGATGTTTTCGGCACTGCTTACGAAGGTGTCAGTTGTTTTTTGGTGAACCTAGAGATTTTACGTATTGAGCTGGTCACGGCGGTTGAGTGTGAAAAGCTTGTCGCATGAATTTGTCTTTCTGGCGTATGAGCCTGCAGTTTATGGCGATGAACGTGAGTCGGGTACTCGTGATCGTAGGGTGGGCTGCAGCGGTAGCGGGGGCGGCGCCGGTGACGTTTGTATTTACGTCGGATGTGCATTTCGGGATCACGCGGGGATCTTTTCGCGGTGGAGCCAATGTCGACGCGACCGTCGTAAATGCCGCCCTGGTGCAGGCGGTGAATGCTTTGCCTGCCGCGGTTTTGCCGGCGGATGCGGGGCTGCGCGCCGGCCAGCCCGTGGGCGCGGTCGAGTTTGCGGTGATCACCGGCGACCTCACGAGCCGCATGGAATTTTACCCGATTCACATCCAGAGCGCGACGGCGTCATGGGCGCAGTTCAACACCTGTTGGATCGACGGACTCGCGCTCAAAGACGCCCGTGGCGCTCGCACGCCGTTGTGGTTCGTGCCGGGCAACCACGATGTTTCCAATGCCATCGGTTCCCCGAGCAAGCTAGTGCCGGCGACGGATGCCACCGCGCTCGTGGAAATTTACAACCGCATGATGCGACCCGCCACGCCGCGCACGAAAGCCTCTTACGACTACGCGAAGGATAACATAATCTACGCGCACGATGTCGGCGGCGCGCATCTTATTTTTCTCACCGTCTGGCCCGACACCGCGGCGCGCGCTTGGATCGAGGAAGATTTAAAAACGGTGCCCGCCGGCGTGCCGGTGTTTATTTTTTGTCATGATCCGCCCGAGATCGATGCGCGCCACCTGACGAATCCTTATGGCAAGCACGACATCAACAGCCGCGATAAATACGAAAACGTCGTCCGCGATATTTATGCCGACGTGGCTCCCGCGACCCCCAGCAACGGCAAACCCGATGGTCCGACCCTGATCGAACAGCGCGCGTTGGCGAAATTTCTCAAAGCCCACCGCAACATCGTGGGCTATTTCCACGGACATTCCAACTGGACGGAATTTTCGACCTGGAAAGGGCCGGATGCCGATCTGGCTTTAAATGTATTTCGCGCAGATTCGCCCATGAAAGGATCCTTCTCGGGTAAAGATGAGACGAAGCTCTCGTTTCAAGTCGTAGTGTTTGACGCTGCAGCGGGTAACTTGACCGCGCGCGAGTGCCTCTGGAACACCCGCCCGCCGAGCGAGGGCGCCGCGTCACTGGCTTGGGGCGAGAGCCGGACCGTTTCGATAACTGTCCCTTAAGCGAAAATGTAAGCGCCAGTTTTTTGGGAAAAAACTTCTGATTTTTATCGATCGCGTCGCTCAGCTGCGGCCGGAAATAGCGGCGGTCGCTGCCGGATTGAGTCGTTGGTAAATGTGGTGATCGACGAAGTGATCGTAGAGCCACTCCGCTTTTTTGAGTGTGCTGATGGGCGTGAAGCCGAGACGTTTGACCAAGGCGGCGGCGCGGTGATTTTCGGTGGCGACGGCGACGATGACGCGGTCGACTTTGAGTTGCGTGAACGCGTGTGCGATCACGGCTTGGCAGGCGGCGCGCATGATCCCGCGGCCCTCGGCGGAAGGCACGAGCCAATACGCGGGGAAGGCGACGCGGTTGGCCCAGTCGATGCGGTTGTGCCAAATCACGCCGACGAGCTCGCCGAATGACCAGATGCCCGCGGCGTAGGCGCGAGTTTTTTCGCGGTCACGCAGCGCCTCAGCGATGAATTTCTGCGAGTGGGCGAGCTGCGTGGTAGCGTCGACCCAAGGCAGCCACGTGCGGAGCGTTGAGCGGTGGGCGTCGACGAGGTCGAAGAGCGCGGGGGCATCGGTGAGTTGAAGCAGTCGCAGCTCGAGTCCGGGATGAATGTGGTGGCGCAACATCGCGCTGAGAGGATGCGCGCGAGAGGGGCGCGGGTGGCAACGTCGGAGTTGGGCCGACGTGGCGCGCGCGGGTCTTTTTAACGCGGCGTCGTTTCAGTCGTGGGTTCGACGGCGGGTTTGACGGTGCCGGCGGGGGTCGCGGGGGTGGTGGTGGGACGGGCGTCGCGCTCGCGTGGGCGAGATTCGCGGCGTTCGTCGGCGGGGCGCGTCGCGCGTGGAGTTTCAGGTGTTCGCGTGGGGCGAGTTGAGTCGTTGCGCGGGGTGTCGGAGCGCGGGGTTTCGGGTCGCGACGTTGTCGGCGTGGAGGTGGGCCGTTCGCGGCGGGTTTCGTTGGGGTTGGTCCCGCCGCGGGTGGGCGGAGGTTGAGTGGCAGGTGGCGTCGCGGTGGTGGGCTGCGTGGCGGGTTGAGTGGTGGTCGTGGGCGTGGGCGCGGACGAATAACGTGGCGCAGGGTTTTCGGTGCGGATGCGCGGGCGGGGCTGGGGCTCAGATTCGTTTTGATGCGGGCGGGTGTTGCCGGACGGGCGCTCGGGGGCGCCCCGCATAGGGCGCGGGTAGATCACGACGGGTTGAGGGCGCGGTCCGGAGATGAGGCGCGGGGAATTGTAACGATGCGCGGGTGCGCGCCAAGGTTGGGCGATGACGAGTGTGGCGCCGGGATGGAGCGGGCGGTTGGGGAAGGCGGGGCGGACCCAAGTGGAGTGGGGGCGTTGCCGCCAGTTGCCGATCCAAATGGTGCGGCCGGACCAGTCGCAATCATAGCTGAGCCACGCGCCGGTCGCGAAGCCGAGGCCGAAATACAGGTAGGGCGTGTTCCAACCGGGCGAGCGTGAGACGTAGACGATTTCGGGATCGTAGCGGGGTACGTAGATGACAGTGGGTTGCGCGGGCTCGATGAGAATGATTTCTCCCTCGGTCACGATTTTCTGTTCGGGCGTATCGACGAGCGTGCCGGCGGCGCGGGCGCGGGTGCGAAGACGCTGGATGGTTTGCATGACCTCGGCAGGTTGGGCGAGGAAGGCCTCACCGAGCTGTTTAGTCCAAGCGAGGTTTTCGTCGAGCCACTTAATGATGTCGGGATAACGCGCGAGGCTGCGCACGCTCTCATCCCAGGGCTGACTCTCGATTGGCAGCGAAGCGGAGTTTGTTGCCAGGAAACGGGCAGCGAGGACGATGTCGGAGGGTTCCGTGGTGGCGGGTAAAATGAGCGCGATGAGGGCGTCAGGATAAAGGGCCACCGGCCCGAGCAATGTCTCGAGTTGGGCGGGCTCGAGTTGCGTCGCGGTGGGGTTGCCGGTGGCGGCGGAGGCGGGCGCCAGCGCGGAGTTACCGATTTGCGCGCGCGTGACGGCGGGAAGTGAGAGCGCGGCCAACGTGAGACAGAGCGGCCAAAAGGCAGAGCAGGGGTTCATTAAGAGTAAGGGTGAAAGCTAACCTAAACCGTAACGAATAGCCAATGTTGCCGCGACCGAATGCGGCGAGGTTGAAACAGATTCAATTTCAGCCGCTCCACCGCGCTCAACGCCAATACCCCTGCACGTAAACGTAGCCGCGATCATGCCGACTCCAATGCGGGGCGACATAGTAACGATAACGCGGTGGCGGTGTGACCCAAGAGCCCGGAATCCAGACACAGGCGCCGCGGCCATCGTAGAGCCAATGGCCTTCGACCCAAATGGCATTGCGGCTGGTCGGCCGGGGCATGTTTACGCGTGCGGGTGGCGGTGGCGTCGTTGGCGGTTGTGCGACGACGACTTGGGTAGTCGCTTGTTTTTCCGAGGTGTAAAGCGTGCCGCGTTGGTGATCGAGGCTGTTGCCAATCGTACCGCCGAGGGCGGCGCCCGCGATACCGCCGATGACCGCTCCACTCGCGGCGTTACGGTGGCCGCTGTTGTTGCCGATGATGGCGCCGGCTAGGGCGCCCACGGCCGCTCCGCCGACGGCGCCTTGTTGGGTGTTGGGTCCGACCCCGACACAGCCGGTGAGAAACGTGGCGACGCAAAGTACGCCGAAAAGAGGAAGTGAGGGTTTCATCGCGCTAATTTAGACGGCGATAAGCTGCGGGTAGTTCCATCGGTCGGTCGGATTTTTTGAGTATATTGACTGAGCTGAGTTTGCGGGAGTTGGCGGGTGCGCGGATTTGTGTTCGGGTAGGGTTCATGAAGACACTTTTGCTCGTCGGGGCTACGGGTTTGGTGGGGCGCGAAGTGGTGCGGCTAGCGCTCGCGGATCAGACGATTGAGCGAGTGATCGCTTTGACGCGCCGGCCGTTGGAGCTGCGGCATCTGCGCTTGGAAAATCACGTGGTGGATTTCGCCGCGCTGCCGACGGATGCTTCTTGGTGGAACGTCGATGCGGTGATCTGCGCGCTCGGGACGACGATGCGCCAAGCCGGTTCGCGGGCGGCGTTTCGTAAGGTCGATCATGATTATGTGCTGGCGGTGGCGCGGCGGGCGCGGGCGCACGGGGCAGAGGTATTTGCGCTCACGTCGTCGCTCGGGGCGAAGGCGAGCTCGGGGAATTTTTATCTGCGGACGAAGGGTGAAATCGAGCGCGACTTGGCGGCGGAGGGTTTTGCGTCGCTGACGCTCGTGCGGCCTGCGTTGATCGGCGGCAAACGTGAGGAGCAACGGAGGGCGGAGGCGTTCGGGTTGATGGTAGTTGCGTTGTTGGCGCCGGTGCTGCCGCGGCGGTATCGGATCGCGCCGTCGGAGCGGATCGCGGCGCGTTTGTTGGCCGCGGTGCGGACGGCGCAGTCGGGCGTGCGCGTGGTGGAATCGGAAGCGATTTGAACTGCTGCCTCTTTTAAGACGTGAAGGTTGTAGCAGGCGCGAAAGATAAAGGGCAGAAATTCAGACTGTCCCGTGAAAGGCGTGCGGAACGTGAGTGTCGGGATTTGAATTCGGCGGTGTGCTGCGCGAGCCTTTGTCTCATGCACTCACACATTTTCCGCGCGGCGCTCATGATGTTCATGGTGACGTTCTCCAGCTTGCGCGCCGCCGCCGAGATGGCGGCGAAACGTTTCGTGATTTCCGATTTCGGCGCGGTGGCGGATGCGAAGACGATCAACACGGCGGCGATCCAGCAGGCGATCGACGCGGCGGCGGTGGGTGGCGGCGTGGTAGTGATTCCAAAAGGGACGTTTCGGAGCGGTTCGATTTTCTTGAAAAACGGCGTCGCGCTCACGCTCGACGAAGGTGCGGTCTTGCTCGGCTCGAATCGGATCGAAGATTACCCAAAACGTGAGACGCGCATCGAGGGCCACTTCGAGCCTTGGCGCCTGGCGCTCGTTAATGCCCAGCACATGGACCGCGTGCGCATCGGCGGTAAAGGCAAGATCGACGGCAACGGCATTCTGTTTTGGGCGGCGTTTTGGCAGCGGCGCAAAGAAAACCCGCGTTGCACCAACCTGGAAGTGGAGCGTCCGCGGTTGATGTTTATCGACCGTTGCAAAGATGTGCGCGTCGAGGGGCTCGCGTTGCAGGACTCGGGGTTTTGGAATCTGCATCTTTACCGCTGCGACGGCGTCGTGATCGAAGGGCTGCGCATCACCGCGCCGACGTCGGGATCTATTTTGGGGCCGAGCACCGACGGCATCGACATCGACAGCAGTCGCAACGTCACCGTGCGCACATGCTTCATCGCGGTAAACGACGACAATATCGCGCTCAAGGGCAGCAAAGGGCCGCTCGCCGACCAAGACATGGATAGCCCGCCGGTGGAAAATATTTTGGTCGAAAACTGCGAGTTCGGTGACGGCAACGGCGTGATCACCTGCGGCAGCGAAGCGACGATCGTGCGCCACGTGCGCGTGCGCCATTGCACCGTCGCGGGCCGCACGAATTTGCTAACGCTCAAGCTGCGCCCGGACACGCCCCAGCATTACTCGGATATCGTGATCGACGGAATCAAACTCAGCGGCACCGGCCGGGTTTTTCAAGTCGCGCCGTGGACGCAATTTTTTGATCTCAAGGGCCAACCGGCGCCGAGTCGCACCGTGGAAAATATTACGATCAAAAACATCTCGGGCGATTACCGCACGCTCGGTTCGTTGCGCGGTAATCCCGGCGACACGATCCGCGATTTCACGCTGGAAAATATCACCCTCAAGTTGGACGACGAGAAACTGGCGCTCGGCGTAGTCAAAAACGTCACGCTCAAAAATGTCGTCGTGAACGGCCAGCCTTACGCGTGGCCGGTGGCGTCGCAGAGATGAGCGAGGATTCGGGTAGGTGAGCTCTTTTTCGATACGGGTGCGTCGGCGCACGCGGGTCTGGGTTGCGGCGCCTCAGCGCTGTGTGGCGATAGCCTTTGCGGCGGCGTCGGCGGCTTTTTTAGCTTTGAGGTTGTCGGTGTAGGATTTGTAGAGCGCGCGCCAGTTGCGGCCGTTGCTGATGAGAAATTGCTCGGACTTGGTTTTGTAGATCTCAAAAATCACTGAGATCTGGTTCATGTTTTTGAAGTCGATCGCGCGTTCGCGGGCTTCCTTCAGGTATTCGAGTATTGTGGTGGTTTCGGCTGCGGTGAGGTCGGGCACGATGGCTT
Source organism: Opitutia bacterium (assembly GCA_947449835.1). Taxonomy (GTDB): domain Bacteria; phylum Verrucomicrobiota; class Verrucomicrobiia; order Opitutales; family Opitutaceae; genus Tous-C4FEB. Next base: position 53,140 of record CANFSZ010000006.1, on the reverse strand, counting down.
GGTAGCCTTTCAGGGTGAAGGCGACTTTGCCGACGGTGTATTTGTCGAGGACGGCCTCGACTTGGGCTTCGGTGAGCTCGCGGCGCAGGCCGGTCATGAGGTCGGCGTGATAGGATTTGGGCTGGGCGGAATTGGCGATGACTTGGCGGTCGAGTTCGCTGAGGGGCAGGCCGGTGACGGGGTTGATGCCGGCGGGCACGGTCGACGGTGGGTGGGCGTTGTGCCAGTCGCGGATGGCGCGCAGGTGGGTGCTGATCACGGCGGCGACGCGGGCGGTTTTAGCGGGGTCGTTGAGCGCGAGGGAGTCGGCCCAGCCGGCGGTTTTTTTATCGGCCTCGATATCGGATTTGGCGCGAGCCTCCGCGCCGGCGGGGAGGGTCGCGGGATTTTGGGCGGCGGCGTGTTGGCTGAGCGCGAAAGAGACGAGTGCGGCGAGAATGAGGCGCATGGGATGTTTGGCGTGTGGCGTAAGACGAGCGCCGCGGTGTAACGGATCGTTGGCGAGAATGATTTATCGTGTCGTGAGTGGAGTTTTTTTGGTAAGCGCGAAATGAGATAGATTTTGGGCTGAATACTGACTTACTAAAAATATGAAGTGCGTTCAGCGTTTTTTTCGCTCTTGGACTGGAGTCGTGATTTTTGCGGCGAGCGCGCTCATAGGCCAGAGTCTGCTGGCGCAACAAAACACCGGCGAGCTTGATGTAGGCGTACGCACGCAGGTCGATCCCGATGCTAAATTTGAAAAGAAAATTAAAGGCCAGTCGCCCGCGCCGCGGCCGCGGCTCTATGCGATTTTGCAAGTGCAGCTCCGGCCAAACGATCAGCCGCTCGTGCGGCCCGTAGATCCGGAAATGATCGCGCGCGAGATCGCTCAACAACTCGATTCACAGGGTTTTCGGCGTACCCAGCCCAAGCAAAAGCCCGAGATCGTGATCACGGCTGAGTTTGGCCACGGGATGTTGCCGAATCCTTACTTGGGCGGCGATCAGGTGCTGGATAACCCCGAAACGGGCTTGGCTTCGGTCACCGCGAGCGGGCTCGGTTTCTTGCAGTTGATGCGACAAAAAACCGTGGGCTACGAAGGGAAGCTCCAAAAAGCGTCCTACGAAAAACTCTACATCGAAGTGAAAGCTTGGAAATATCCCACGAGTCCGCAGGAGAAACCGCGGGTCATGTGGGTCGCATTGATGAACGTCGATGATCCCGATAATCGTGACCTAAACACGATCTGCCGCGACATGCTCGCCGCGGGCGGGCCCTATTTTGATCGGGCGGTCGATGGTCCCGAAGTGGATGTTTTTAAGCCGTTGCCCGAGGGCTCCGTGAAGATCGGCACGCCGATCGTGGTGGAGCCGACGAAGCCGGCGGGTAAGTAGACCGCGCCAGCGAGGGGCGCCGTACTTTGACGACGGTGGATATCCCTCCGGAATTACACGGCATAGGTTTATGATTCCGTTTTCGTGCTAGATCTTTTCAACGTCGTCCCTAGTGCGACGTTGGTTGATACGTTGCACTTCAACCGTGAGCTTGCGCAGCACGCTGAACGTTTGGGCTGCCGGCGCTATTGGCTGGCGGAGCACCACAACATGCCTGGCATCGCGAGTGCGGCGACGGCAGTGGTAATCGGGTATGTAGCGGCGGGCATGATGATGATCTGCGTCGGGGCGGGCGGCTTGATATTAGTGAGCGCGGCGATCAACGAACGAGCGGCGCGCTTGCATTCGTTGGCGATCGTTGCGCAGGTGCGCGAGACGGTCCGGTTGAACTGTTGACGGCGCGCGGAGATTGGGCGGCATTGCGGATGATGCGCCTGTCGACCCTTGTACTCTTCACGTGCTTGGCCGTCCGTATCAGCGCGACGGAAGTATCCTCTTTTGGATTGGAACAAGCCCGCACGGAGAGCGGGCAACGCCTCACCGCGTCCGACGGTTGGCTCAAGTTGATCGGGCTGCATTGGTTAAGTCCGGGTGAAAACACCGTGGGCTCTGCGCCGGATAACACCCTGCGGTTCGCGGCGGGGCCGGCGCATTTTGGCCGCGTGAATCTCGGGCCGGACGGTCGGGTGACGGTGCAACTCGCGGACGAGGTGGCTGCGACGATCCAAGGCCAAACGGTGCGGACGGGCGAACTGAACTACGGCACCGCGCAACCGACACTCGTGGCGGCGGGCACTGTCAGTTTTTTGGTGATCAAGCGGGGCGACAAGATCGGCCTACGGGTGAAGGACAGTGCGTCGGCGCGGCGGCGGGACTTTGTCGGGCTCGATTATTTTCCGGTGGATGCGAGCTGGCGCATTGAGGCGCAGTGGGTCGCTTTTGCGGAACCGCGCTAAGTGCCGATCACGAATAGACTGGGTCAGACCGCGCCGGCGCAGGTGCCGGGTAAGGCGGTGTTTACGCGCGAGGGCCGCACCTATGAATTACTCCCAATCGACGAAGGCGCGGGCGAACCGCTCTTTTTTGTGATCTCGGATGCGACAAGCGGCGAGGAGACGTATGCGGCGGCGCGGTTTTTGTACGCCGAACGTCCGCGGGACGGCAAAATCGTGCTCGATTTCAACCGCGCGGAGAATCCGCCGTGTGCGTTTACGCCCTTTGCAACGTGTCCCTTGCCGCCGCCCGAGAATCGGTTTCCCGTGCGCATCGCGGCTGGAGAGAAAAATTACCGCGGAGCCCATTGAAGGGCGCAGTGTGTTGGGAAAAGTTAGCAGCCGATCCGTCGGTGTTGGCATGAAAAGAATGCAGTCGTGACCGGCGGGGAATTCGCGGACAGTGTTCGCTTCGCGCGGCTCTCCAGCCCGCTTGCACCCATGAAAATCAAATCCGCCGTATTCGAAGTCAGTAAGCCCGACCTGAAGTCGTGTCCCAATTGGAACCGGCCGGAGTTTGCTTTCATCGGTCGCTCAAACGTCGGCAAATCCTCGCTCATCAACCTCCTCGCGGAGAAACGCGATTTAGCGATGGTCTCCGATACGCCGGGCAAGACGAAGTTGATCAATTTTTTCATCATGAACGGCTCGTGGTGCCTCGTGGATTTGCCGGGCTACGGCTACGCGAACGTCTCCAAGCAGGCCCGTTTCGGTTTCAACGAGGCCGTGGCGGATTATCTCGAGCAGCGGGAAAATCTTCGCTGCGTGTTCGTGCTCATCGACTCGCGTTTGCCGCCGCAGGAGATCGACGTGGAGTTTCTGCGTTGGCTCGGGAGTTGCCGCACGCCGTGCACGCTCGTTTTCACGAAGGCGGACAAACAATCCGCGACCCAGACGGCGGCCAACGTAAAAGTTTTCATGGCGAAACTTACGACCTGGCGCGAAGAGCCGCCGCCGTTCATCGTGAGCTCCTCGAAAACCAAGAGCGGGCGGATGGAAATTCTTAAGGCGATCGAGGCCTATCTCACGACGCAGGGTTGAAAAAGCCCGCACTGATCGGCGAGGACTCAGGGCGGGGCGCTGGATGCACGGCGCGATCGCGATCTATCCAGGTCGCTCGAACTCAGGTTGCTCGCGGCTTGCCGTGCGTGTTAGGCGCGAACAGGTTTTTATTTCTCGGCCATGTTTAATCCCTACGAAGCTCGCGACGACCATCAGCCTGTGACTTGGGTGCGCGGTTATCCTGTTTTTGCGGCGCACTTGATCGTGGCGGTTTTTGTCGCGTCGATGTTGGTGACGACGCTTTTTACCGCCTTGGGCCTGACGGCGCTTTTGGGGTGGTTGCCGTTTAACAGCGCCGCGGTGCTACACGGGGAAGTTTGGCGCATCGTCACGTATGGCTTCGTGAATCCGCCGAGTCTGAGCTTCGTGGTCGATATGTTTATGATCGTGTGGTTCGGGCGTGAAGTGGAACGCGTGTTTGGGCGCCGCTCGTTTCTGAGTCTTTACGCCGGAGTGTACTTGGTGACGCCGCTAATTTTTACGGTGGTCGGGACGTGGCTGCCGGCGTCGTGGTCGGGCGGAGCGGGCGCACTCGCGTTGTTTGTGGCTTTTGCCGCGATCTACCCGGAAATGCCTACCTTTTTTAATCTCAAAGCGGGCTGGGTGGCGGCGATTCTCGTCGGGCTTTATTCGCTCATGGCGCTCGCGGCGCGCGATGCGTCGCACTTAATCATGCTTTGGGCGACGACGGGTTGGGCGCTCGCGTTTGTACGTTGGAAACAAGGCCGACTGACCTTGCCCGCGATCCGTTGGCCGAAAATTTCATTCGGGCGCAAAAAGCCCCAGCTGCGCGTGGTGCCCGATCCCGTGCGCAAGGTGGAGCCCAACCGCGTCGAGCCCGTGCGCCCACGCGTGCTCGATCAGACGGCCACGAGCGAAGTGGACGCGCTCCTCGATAAAATCGCGCAGTCGGGCATCGGCAGTCTCACAGAAAAAGAGCGCGCGCGACTCGAATCCGCCCGCGCGCAGTTGCTTAAAAAGCGCTGATCAAGGCGCGGGCGTGAGCGTGTACGTCACGCCAGCCTTGGTCGGAAAATCGACGGTCACCGTCGGACGCAGCGTGACCACGGGCAACGCGGCCGCAGCGGCGATCTCGGGCGAGCCGGCGGCGACCGTGGCGAAAAACGGGTTGGGATTCACGCCACGGGCGAGCGTGGGTTGGGCGTCAGTGATGATGACGGGCGTGGCGGTGCGGAGACGCATGTTGCCGCCGAGTGTGGAACGAATCGCGGCGCGGGTGAGTTTGCCGTCGGCCCAAGCGAGATCGATTTCGAAGCCGCCGCGGGCTTTGAGGCCTGTAACCGCGCCACTCGGCCACGCCGACGGGAGCGCCGGCAGAAGCTGAAGGACGCCGGCGTGGCTTTGCACGAGCATTTCCGCGAGACCGGCGGTGTAGCCGAAGTTGCCGTCGATCTGAAACGGCGAGTGCGCATCGAAGAGGTTGCGGTACAAGCCGCCGCCTTTCATAGACGTCTCGGAGGTGCCGACGAGATTGAAGAGATTTTTAATGATCGTGTAGGCGTGGTCGCCGTCGAGTTGGCGGGCCCACAGATTGATTTTCCAACCCATTGACCAGCCGGTGGCTTCGTCACCGCGGAGCTCGAGCGTGCGGGCGACGGCGCGGAAAAGTTCGGGCGTGGCGTCAGGGTTTATCTGGTTGCCGGGGTGAAAACCGTAGAGGTGCGAGAGGTGACGGTGTTTGGGTTCGGCCTCGACGTAATCGGTGCGCCATTCCTGGAGCTGGCCGCGGGCGCCGACGCGGTAGGGCGCGAGGCGGCTGAGTTTTTCGCGCAGTTCAGTTACGAGCGTGGAGTCGCGGCCCAGTAGTTCGGCGGCGGCGATCGTGCGGGTGAAGGTTTCGCGGATGATCGCGATGTCCATCGTGGAGCCTTGGGTGACGGCGGCTTTTTTACCGTCGGGGCCGATGAAGGAATTTTCGGGCGACGTGCTGACTGGGGTCACGAGTTGACCGCGTTCGTCGGGGACGAGCCAATCAGCGTAAAATTCGGCGGCGCCGCGCAGGAGCGGATACGCTTCGTCGGCGAGGAAGGCGCGGTCGCCGGTGAACAGCCAATGTTCCCAAAGGTGCGAGCTAAACCAGCCGGCCGCCATGTTCCAGAAAGCGGCGGTGGCGGTGCCGTCGACAGGAAAACTATCGCGCCAGAGCGACGTGTTGTGGTGCGCGACCCAACCGCGGCGGTGATACATGTCGCGGGCGGTGCGCGTGCCGTTGGCTGCGGTTTCGCGGATGAGACGGAAAAACGGTTCGTGGAGTTCGGAGAGGTTCGTGGTTTCGACCGGCCAGTAATTCATCTCGGCGTTGATGTTGACCGTGTAGCTCGAGGCCCAAGGCGGGATGACGAGGTCGTTCCACTTGCCTTGGAGGTTGAGCGGCTGGGTGCCGACGCGGGAGCCCGCGATCATGAGATAACGTCCGTAGTGAAACAGAAGCGCGGCGAGGGCAGGGTCGCCGGTCTGGCGAAAGGCCGGGATTCGGGCGTCGGTGGGAAGTTGATTTTTGGCGACGTCGCCGTCGAGGCGCAGCGTTACGCGATCAAAGAGCGCGGAGTAATCGGCGAGGTGGCGTTCGCGGAGCGTGGCGTAGGATTGCGCGGCGGCTTCGCGCAGGTCGTGCGTGGTGCGCAACGCAGGATCGAGGCCCTCGCGGCTGGGGCTTTTATCGGGGCCGTTGAAACTGCTGGCGGCGGTGACGAAGATCGTGGCCTCGGTGGCGCCCTCGACGCGGAGGGAGTCTGCCTCGACGATGAGTTTGCCATCGGTGCGGATGGTGAGGCGGGCTTCGAAGAACGTGCCTTTGCCGTCGATGTCGGCGCCGTAGAGGACTTGGGCGGCGTGAGGGCGGCGTGTGCCGTCGGCTTGGTAGAGCTCGGGGTATTTGCGTTGGTCGCCCCACTGTTCGATTATCTTGAGCTCGCGGCGGCTGACATATCCGGGGACTTGGCCACGAAAAATGAGCTCGTCGTCGGCCTTGGCGGATTTGGCGGAGGGATGGACGGATGAAAACGAAGTTTTGAAAGCGAGGGTGCCGGGTTGGTCCGTGCGGAGGCGGAGTGCGATGACTTGGTCAGGCGCGCTGGCGAGGTATTCCCGCGTGAACATCGCGCCGTCGCGGCGAAAGCTCACGCCGGCGGTGGCGGTGGTGAGATCGAGCCAACGGCGATAATCGGTCACCGCGCCGTGGCCGTTGAAATCGAGCCAGAGATCGCCGAGCGGCTGGTAGCACTGTTGGTTACGACCGAGCCAGTTTTTGGTGACGTAGGTATCGGCTTCGGCATTTTTGCCGGCTTTGATGAGCGCGGTGACGTGATCGAAATCTTGGGTGAGATCGAGCGAGCGAAGATCGGCCGGGGGCTCGCCGGAGGTGAGCGTGTCTTCGTTGAGCTGGAGGTGTTCGCGGAGGGGACCGCCATAAACCATGGCGGCGAGGCGGCCGTTGCCGAGCGGGAGCGCATCGGTCCATTTCTCGGACGGTTGATCGTACCACAGCGTGAGCGGGTCGCCGGGCGCGGCGGAGGTGATCGGGACTGTCGCGGCTAAGACCACGAGAAACGTGGCGGTGGAGAGGCGGCGGGGTTTGGCCATCATGAGGTGATGATACGAGTGTGCGAAGAATGTCGCGCGAGAAACGCGAAAACGGCGCGACGTCGAAAAATTATGCGCCCGCTGCTTCGAGACGATGCGCGAGGTTTGGCGGTTCTGATCCGCTGAGTTTTTTAACCGGAACCGAACAAGGATTTCCGGTGGGCAAATGCGTTCACGCGTCGATTGGGTAAGTCCTGATACCGTAAAAGTCTCGACCGGGTTTTTAGAAGCATGTTTGGAGCCCGTTGAGGACCCTGCTTCACAGACAGCGGTGAGCGCGAGCTTTGCGTCGCGCTCACCGCGTGATCAAAAGCTCAATCCCGCGCCACAGCGTCTCGGCGATGCGAGCGTGGCCGGCGGGGTTGGGGTGAATCGCGTCGGCCTGGTTTAACTCGGGCTGGCCACCGACGCCTTCGAGCAAAAAGGGCACGAGCGTGAGCTCGTTTTTGGCGGCGAGGGTGGGATACATCGTCGCGAAGGCGCGCGCATAATCTTCCCCCATGCTCGGCGGCATCATCATGCCGGCGAGGACGATTTTGGCCGCGGGATAGCGGGCGCGCACGTGGTCGATGATCGTCTGGAGATTTTTTTGAGAAACGGCGGGATCGACGCCGCGGAGCCCGTCGTTGCCGCCGAGCGCGAGGATGAAAATTTCTACCGGCTGGCGCAAAACCCAGTCGATGCGACGCGCTCCGCCAGCGGTGGTCTCACCGCTAAGCCCGGCGTTTATCACGCGCCAACGCGCGCCCGAGTCCGTCGTCACCCCGGCTTGATCTATTTTTTTTTGGAGCAGCGCGGGGTAGGCTTCGGCGGATGCGTTTTCCAGACCGTAGCCCGCCGTGATGCTGTCACCGAAGCAGATCACGTTGCGGGTGCTGGCTTCGGCGGCGTGGAGGGCACAAAATTCTTGGCCCGCGAATGCCATTAAAAATCCCCATAAAAACACGAGATGAACCGGGCGCGTTACCCGAAGAAGCGGAGTCATTTCTGGCTTTCGGGAGCTGAGTGTGTTTCTTGGCACTATAACGAAGATGACTAACGCACATATCTTGAAAGTCGAGTCTCTGACTAAACATTATCGCACTGCCGCAGGCCCGCTGACGGTTTTGCGTGAGGTCAGCTTCGAGCTCGCTGCCGGAGCGAGTCTCGCGATCGTCGGGCCCAGCGGCAGCGGCAAGACGACCTTACTCGGATTGTGCGCGGGCCTCGATCGCGCCACGGGCGGCACGGTCACACTCGCGGGCAGCGAACTCGGTGCGCTCGACGAAGACGGCCGCGCGCTCGTGCGCAACGCTCACGTGGGGTTTGTGTTTCAAAATTTCCAGCTCATCCCGACGCTCACGGCGCTCGAAAACGTGCTCGTGCCACTCGAGTTGCGCGGGGAAGGCGGCGCGGTGGTCGAGGCCGAAGCGACGGCGTTGCTCGGCCGCGTCGGCCTCGGGGCGCGTTGCGATCATTATCCCGTGCAGCTCTCCGGCGGCGAACAACAGCGCGTGGCGCTGGCGCGGGCGTTCATGAATCGGCCCAAAATTTTATTTTGCGACGAACCGACCGGTAATCTCGATGGCGACACGGCCGCCGCCATGGTAGAACTGATCTTCGGTCTCAATCGCGAGAAAGGTACGACGCTCGTGCTCGTGACGCACGACCTCGAACTCGCGAAGAAATGCGGTCGCATCCTGCGCCTGCGCAGTGGCGCGGTGGTGTCGGATGAAACGCTCGCGGCATCATGAGCTTCATTTTAAAAATGGCGTGGCGGGATTCGCGGGCTTCGCGGCGGCGGTTGTTGCTGTATTCATTGTCCGTGGTGCTCGGGATCGCGGCGCTCGTCGCGATCGGTTCATTCACGGTCAATCTGAAGCAAGCCATCGACGATCAAGCGAAGGGCTTGCTCGGCGCGGATCTGGTGGTGACCTCGCGGGCGGCTTTGAGCGAGCCGGTACTCGCGTACACGGCGGGGCTCGGGGGCGAACGATCGCGCACGCGTGAGTTTTCTTCGATGCTGGTATTTCCGACCGCCAACGACGCCACGCGGCTCGTGCAGGTGCGCGCGGTTGAGGCAAATTTTCCTTTTTATGGAAAATTTGAAACGGCTCCGGCTAGCGCGGCCGCCGAGTTGCAGGCTGGCCGGCCGGTCGTGATTTTAGAGGAGACGCTGCTCACGCAATTTGGCGTGAAAGTCGGTGACGTGGTGAAACTCGGCCAAGCGACGTTTACCATCGCGGGCGCGATTTTGAAAGTCCCCGGTGAGTCGGCGGCGATTGCGACCTTTGCGCCTCGCGCCTACGTGCCGCTCGAGTTGCTGACGATGACGGGATTGATGAATCGCGAGAGCATCACGCAGCACCGCGTGTTGATCAAACTGCCCGAGGGGCAAGACGCGGAGGCTGTGGAGCGCGCGATGAAATCAAAATTTACGAGTGAACGCCTCTCGTTTTCCACGGTGGCGGAACGCAAGCGCAACCTCGGGGCGGCGCTGACCAACATCGAAGGGTTTCTCAATCTTGTGGGTTTCGTGGCGCTGTTTCTCGGAGCGATCGGGGTCGCGAGTGCGATTCATGTATACGTGCGCCAAAAGATCGCGACGGTGGCGGTGTTGCGCTGTCTCGGCGCGAGTGCGGCGCAGAGTTTTGCGGTGTATGTCGTGCAAGGCATCGCGCTCGGCATGTTTGGCGCGGTCCTCGGGGCGGCGCTCGGGATTATGTTGCAGCTGTTGTTGCCCGTCGTGCTGCAGGGAGTCCTGCCGATTGATGTGAATTTTTTCATCGCGTGGCCGGCCGTCGGACGGGGCGTGGGAGCGGGGTTGGTGATTTGTTTTTTGTTTACGCTTTTGCCGTTGCTGGCGGTGCGGCGGGTGTCGCCGCTGGTGGCATTGCGTTCGGCTTTCATCGAGCGGACGGGCGCCGCCACCGATCCGTGGCGCATGATTTTGGGTGCGCTGATTCTCGCGGCGGTCACGGGCTTCGCTTTTTGGCAAACGCGCAGCTGGCGGATCGGGCTCGGTTTCACCGGGATGTTGGTCGTGGGTTTTGGGGTGCTGGCCGGACTCGCTCAAATCGTGGCTTGGGCGGCGCGGCGGTTTGTGCCGCGGAGTCTGCCTTATGTCGTGCGGCAAGGGATCGCGAATTTGCACCGGCCGAATAATCGTACGGTGTTGCTCTTACTCTCGCTGGGCTTGGGCACGTTTTTGATTCTCACGCTTTACCTCACGCGCACGACGTTGCTCAACCAAGTCGATCTCGCGGGTGAGGGCGCTCGGCCGAATTTACTATTTTTCGACATCCAGGACGACCAGATCGAGCCGTTTAAGAAAATCGCTTCGGAGCAACTCGCGCCCGTCATTCAATCGGCGCCCATTGTGACGATGAAGATTTCCGCGCTCAAAGGTCGTCCCGTGGATGAACTCATGCGGGAGCGTGAAGCACCGCGCGTGACGGCGACGGCACTCGAAAGTGACGCTGAGAAAAATGATGAACGCCGCCCTGCCGCCCGACTACGCGCTGGCTCGAACGGACGTGGCGGGTCGCGTCTCTCGGGCGGCATGCTCGGCCGTGAGTATCGCTCGACTTATCGCGCTCAACTCTCAGGTACGGAACGGATCGTCTCAGGAAAATTCGATGGACACGTGCCGCCGGGTGCGGCGGTCGTGCCGATCTCGGTCGAAGAAAGTTTTTTGAAAAATCTGCAACTCACACTCGGCGACGAGATCGAGTGGGACGTGCAAGGCGTGCCCGTGCGCACCAAGGTCACGAGCGTGAGGGCCGTCGAGTGGCGGCGTCTCGAATCAAATTTTTTCGTGGTGTTTCCCGAAGGTGCGATCGAAGCGGCCCCCAAGACGTTTGTGGCGGCGCTGCGCACAGCGAGCCCGGCGGCGTCCGCGCAGACGCAACGCGCCCTTGTTGCCGCGTTCCCTAATATCTCGGCTATCGACCTCGCGCTGATTTTGCAGGCGCTCGACAGTATCTTTTCAAAGGTAGCGTTTGTGATCCAGTTCATGGCGCTCTTCACGGTGTTCACCGGTGTAATCGTGCTCGTGGGCGCGGTGCTCAACGGCCGTTATCAACGCATCCGCGAAACCGTTTTGCTGCGCACGCTCGGCGCAACGCGGCGCCAACTCGTGCAAATTCAAATCGTGGAATACTCGATTCTTGGCGTCCTTGCGGCGGTTGTGGGTGGCGGGTTGTCGGTCGCGGGTAATGCCTTGCTCGCGCATTTTGTGTTCAAAATCGCCCCCGTGGCGCCGCCTCTACTCATCCTGGGCGCGGTCACGGCGGCGGCGGCGGTGACGGTGATCACGGGTTTGGTGACAGGGCGCGGCGTCACAGATTATCCGCCGTTGGAAATCTTGCGCCAGGAAACTTGAGGGCGGGCGGGATTGTTTTCCGAATGTGAGATTTAGCTCGGAGCCAGCCGCTGCGCCCCGCAATTTCAGGGGATGCGCTCCGTCGTCACCTTTCATTACACGCTCCGCGATCCTTCTGGCCAGGTGCTCGATACTTCGAGCGGCGCTGCGCCAGTGACCTACCTTGAAGGAGCCGGGCAAATCATCGACGGGCTCGACGAGCAATTGCGCGGCGCGGCGGCGGGTTTGAAGACCCGCGTTACCGTGCTGGCGGTGAAAGCCTATGGCGAACGCGATCCCGCCCAAGTACAGCGCATCAAACGCTCGCAGTTGCCCGTCGAGGGCGAACTCCACGTGGGCGATCAATTCCAGACGGACAGTGATCAATTCGCTCCGGTCGTCACGATTGCCGGCATCGATGGCGATGACGTGTTATTGGATGCGAATCATCCGTTGGCCGGAGTGGACCTGACGTTTGACGTCGAGATCCTATCAGTGCGCGCCGCGACCGAGACGGAGCTCAGTCACGGCCATGCGCACGGCCCGGATGGGCACGCTTGCGGCTAAAGCGCGGTGTGGTCGCGGGCCCGCGCGTTGTAAGCGATGCGTTGCGCGCCGGCTCGGTTTGTCGGTTGATCTCGGCGGGTCGTATGTTTTTTTCGATTTAGAAATTCCATGAAAACTCTCGGCATCGATATCGGCGGTTCGGCACTCAAAGGCGCGATCGTGGACACCACGACGGGCAAACTGCTCTCGGAGCGGTTTCGTATCGATACGCCCGATACGCTCACGCCCAAGGAAATGGCCGGCGCGGTCAAAGCGATGACGCAGCATTTTAAGTGGAAAGGTCCCGTGGGCATCGGCTTCCCCGGTGTGATCCAAGGCTCGACGATTTGGACCTCGGCCAATCTCGACAAAAAATTCATCGGCTGCGACGGCGCGAAGCTCTTCGGCCAAGCCACAGGTTGCCGAATCGCCATGATCAACGACGCAGCCGCGGCCGGTGCGGCCGAGATGCGTTACGGCGCGGGGCGCGACTTCATGGGCAAGGCGTTGCTCCTCACGCTCGGCACGGGCGTGGGTTCCTGTTTTTCTTATCAAGGGGTCGTGACCGCGATGGAGCTCGGGCATTTTCCATGGGGCAAACACGGCAAGTCGGCGGAAAAATTTCTCGCGGCCTCGGTGCTCGAACAAAAGAAGCTCTCTTGGAAAGAGTGGGGTGGCCGCTTGCGCGATTACGTGGCGATCCTCGAGAAATTACTTTGGCCGGAGATGATCATCGTCGGCGGCGGCGTGAGCGCGGACCACGCGAAATTTTTCAAATACATCAAACCGCGCGCGCAGCTCGTGCCGGCAGAATTTTTGAATAACGCCGGCATCGTCGGCGCGGCGCTCTGGGCGGCGGAGAAAAAGTGAACGTTGGTCGGAGCGGGTGGGAAAATCTCTTCCCAATTTCGCCACGGGTGAGCTAACGTGCGCGCCCGACCTTATGCTGTCTGTCGCACCCAAACTTCGTCCCGTCCTCGATCCCGAATTTTTGCCGGCTGCGCTTTGGCAACGTGCCTATCGTGCGCTGGTCGCTAAGGATCCCGGCGCGCGGCCGTTCGCGGTTGTACTCGAGCGCAAAGACGGTTCGGTGTTTCGGTATGAAAGCCGCGTGTTGGCGGCGAATCATCCGGCCGCGGCACTCTCGCTGACGTACGCCGAACGGCTTCTGAAGTTTTTACTGTGGATGAAGGGCGGCCCCCGCGTGCTTCTCGCTGGGGCCGACGAAATCGCGTCGGCGCTCGCGAAGATTTACGCACCGAGCGGGGCGCGCGCTTTTGATTGTGAATTCATGGGAGTGAAGATTTTTGATCGCGCGTTTTCGGTCGAAGCTGTGGCTTGGGGAAATTTACCCGAGACCCGCGAGACGAGTTTGCCGATGGGCCGAAATCTCGACGGTTGCCGGATCGGTTTTGATCTCGGCGGGAGCGACCGTAAGGCCTCGGCGCTGATGAATGGCGAAGTGGTTTTTTCGGAGGAAGTTGCCTGGGATCCTTATTTTCAAAAAGATCCGACGTATCACATCGAGGGCGTGCATGATTCCTTGAAACGCGCGGCGGCGCATCTGCCGCGGGTGGACGCGATCGGCGGAAGCGCGGCGGGAGTTTATGTGAACAACGAAGTGCGCGCGGCTTCGTTGTTTCGCGGCGTGTCATCGAGCGATTTTGAGCACCATATCCGCCGGATGTTTTTTACATTGCAGGAGCGCTGGGGTGGGGTGCCGTTTGAAGTCGTGAATGACGGTGAAGTCACCGCGCTGGCGGGTGCGATGTCGATGAATGACAACGCGGTGCTGGGTGTTTCGATGGGAACGAGTCAGGCGGGTGGTTACGTGACGCCGGCGGGCAACATCACGCCGTGGCTCAACGAGCTCGCGTTTGCGCCGATTGATTATCGGCCGGATGCGCCCCGCGACGAGTGGTCGGGCGACATCGGTTGTGGCGTGCAGTATTTTTCGCAACAAGGCGTGGGCCGGCTGGCGGCGCGCGCGGGTTTTGATTTTCCAGCGACGTTGCCATTGCCCGAGCAATTGATCGCGGTGCAGACGGCGATGAAGGCCGGCGATGCGCGCGCGCGCGCGATTTACGAGAGTATCGGCGTATGTTTCGGCTACGCGATCGCGCACTATGCGGATTTTTATGAAGTGCGAAATCTGCTCGTGCTCGGGCGGGTGACTTCAGGTGAAGGCGGGGAAATTATTTTGGAACGAGCGGGCGCGGTGTTGCGCGCAGAGTTTCCGGAGTTGGCGGAAACGATCCAGCTGCGTACGCCGGATGAGAAAAATAAACGTCATGGTCAGGCGACGGCGGCGGCGAGTTTGCCGACGCGGCGTGCCGCGCGATGAAGGCGCCCGGCGCAGCGGCGGACGTGTTGATAGTTGGGCAAGGGGTCGCGGGGACGTTGCTGGCTTGGGAATGCGAGCGGGCCGGCATTCCGTTTACGTTGGCGGCAGGTGCCGCGGGCGCGCCTGCGATGGTTTCGCGGGTGGCCGCGGGTATCATCAATCCTGTAACGGGACAGAGGTTGGTAAAAAGTTGGCGCATCGAAGCGGCGTTGCCGGTGGCAAGGGCGGCGTATCGCGAGATCGAGTCGGCTTGGGGCGTGAAGGTCTGGCGCGAAATGCGGGTGCGACGCATTTTTAAGAACGAGCGTGAGCGACGTGCGGGGGTGGAGAAGACGGCGCGCGGGGAGTTGGCGCCGTATGTAGTAGCGGCGGAGACGGACGGACTTTGGATCGAAGGTGCAGCGCGCGTGGATCTGCCGGTGTTATTGGCGGCAGCGCAGGAGCATTGGACGCGGGCGGGGCTTTGGCGAAGTGAGACAGTCGATCTTGTGGTGGAAACTGCGCGGTACGATCTTGTGGTGGATTGCCGCGGGTTGGCCGGCGCGCTGGATCCTGCGTGGGTGACGGTGCCGTGGGAATTTTCCAAGGGTGAGACGGTTGAGTTGGCGGTGGCGCATTTGCCCGCGGATGTGATTCGCAATTCGGGTCATTGGCTTTTGCCGGTGGCGCCAGGAGCTGCGTGGTGCGGGGCGACGCATATACCCGGAGTGGTGGACGCGACGCCGACGGTTGATGCGCGTAAGACCCTCGAAGGCAGCGCCGCTCAGTTGCTCGTTGGACAAGTCTTCGCGGTCACGGGCCATACGGCGGGCGTGCGGGTAAATTTGCCCGATCGTCATCCGGTCGCGGGTCGGCATCCTACGGTGGCGCGCTTGGGTTTGCTTAATGGACTCGGAGCCAAGGGGGCTTTGCTCGCGCCGATGTTGGCGAGGCAATGGATCAATCATCTGACGGAGGGTGTGCCGTTTGATGCCGCGATTGATGTTGCTCGTTTTGGGACGCCCCATCGCGGATCGCCGTAACTTTGAATTTCCCTGTCGGAGTTTCTGCGGACAGGTATCGTCTTGTAAGCCAACTTTCGTGCAACTTTTGATAATCGTTGGTGTTGTGCTAGTATGACTCGAGTGCATCCGAAAGCCGACTTCAGTTTAATTACCCACATAGAAGAACCGCAGCCGATATTTGGGTTGGGTCATACCGGATGGACGCCATATTATTTCATTTTGGGGCATGTGTAGCTTGCCTAGTGGTCGTCGATTTTTTCATTTCTTAACCTTACACAACTAAAGACACCATGAATGCCTCCGCTCCCGCGCCTGTTGCCGTCAAAAAGTCCAAGACGAAATACATCGTCATCGGCGCCCTCTTGCTCGTTGTCGGCCTCGGCGCCGCGGCTTATTTTAAAAATAAAAAAACCGATATAGGCCAGGTGGTCACCATCGAAAAAGCTGTGGTTAAAACAATCACCCAGCTCGTCACCGCCACGGGTAAAATCCAGCCCGAGACGGAGGTTAAAATTTCCCCCGAAGTCGCCGGTGAAATCATCGCCATCCCCGTAATCGAAGGGCAGACCATCAAGAAGGGCGCGCTGCTGGTTAAGATTAAACCCGACACTTATCAGGCTCAACTCGAGCAACAAGAGGCTGCGCTCGCCTCCGCCAAAGCCACCGCCGTCCTCGGCAAAGCTCAACTCATGAAGGCCGTCCAGGATTTCGCCCAATCCGAGGAGCTCCATAAAAAAAACCTCATCTCCGAGTCGGATTACACCGCCACGAAAACTCTCCTCGAAGTCGCCCAAGCCAACGTCGAAAATTATCAGGCTCAGATTCGTCGCACTGAAGCGTCTCTTAGCCAATCTCGCGACCAACTAAATAAAACCACCATTTACGCGCCGATGGATGGCTCGATCAGTTCCCTCACCAGCGAAGTCGGTGAACGCGTCGTCGCCCAAAGCAGTTTCACCGGCACGGAGATCATGCGCGTGGCTGATCTCACCAACATGGAGGTTCGCGTAAAGGTGAACGAAAACGACATCGTAAACGTGAAGATCGATGATAAAACAGTGATCTCCATCGACGCCTTCCCTGGCCGAAAATTCGCCGGCTCCGTTTACGAAATCTCTAGCTCGGCACAAGGTGCCGGTGGCTCCGGCGCCGGTTCCAATCAGATGCTCAACAGCGATGAAGTGACGAACTTCCTCGTGAAAATCCGTATCGCCGATCGCGACGTCAAACTTCGTCCCGGCATGAGCGCGACGGTCGATATCGAAACGCAGACGGTGGAAAACGTCATCTCCGTTCCGGTGCAAAGTGTCACCGTTCGCGCCGCCGGCGGCAAAACCTCCGAAGATCTCCAAAAAGATAAAGCCAAGGAAACCCGCGAGAAATCGGGCAACGACCTCGACGTCGCCAACGAGCGGGAAGAAGCCCGGCGCAACAAAGTAAAACTCGACCGCGTGGTCTTCGTGAAAAAAGGCGACATCGTCGAACTCCGCAAAGTCGACACCGGCATCGCGGACAATACCTCCATCGAAATCAAAAGCGGCGTGAAATCTGGCGAAGAAATTGTCTCCGGCAGTTACGCCGCCATCAGTCGCAAACTCAAAGACGGCGCCAGGGTCCAGCTTGAGAAACCCAAGATCGAAGAGGACAAGAAATAATTTGCGCGCGGCCCTCGCCCTTTCCGCCAACGCCTCCACGTCATGATTCCTTCATCAGCCCCCGCCGCCAGCCGCCTCACGCGCCCGGCAGGCCCTCTCGTCATCGACATCGCCGGCGTCACCAAGCTCTACGAAATGGGCGAAGAGACCATCCACGCCTTGCGCGGCGTTTCGGTGCAGATCCATCGCAACGAATACCTCGCGATCATGGGCCCTTCCGGCTCCGGCAAGTCCACCCTCATGAACATGCTGGGTTGCCTCGATACGCCCACCGCCGGCCGTTACGAATTCAACGGCAAGAACGTCGCTTCCATGATCGACGACGAACTCGCCGACATCCGCAACCGCGAGATCGGCTTTGTTTTTCAAACGTTTAATCTACTCCCGCGTTCCACCGCTCTGGCCAACGTCGAGTTGCCTCTCATCTACGCCGGCTACGCGCCCGCCGAACGCCGCGCCCGCGCCATCCGCGCTTTGGAAAACGTCGGCCTCGGTTCGCGCCTCCATCACAAACCCAACGAGCTCTCCGGCGGCCAACGCCAACGCGTCGCCATTGCCCGCGCTCTCGTCAATTCGCCCTCGATCATCCTCGCCGATGAGCCCACGGGTAATCTCGATTCCAAGACGGGTGTCGAAATCATGGCGCTGTTCGAGCAACTCTACGAGCAGGGCAACACCTTGATCGTCGTCACGCACGAAGAAGACATCGCGCGCCATGCCCGCCGCATCGTTCGGCTGCGTGATGGTCTGATCGAGAGCGACGGCTCAGTCTATTGAGCCGCGTTTCGCCCCGCCCACATGAAGCGTCTCCTTTACGAGCTCACCGAGTCCTTTCGCATCGCCTTCGCTCAGATCCGCGCGAACAAGCTGCGTTCGGTGCTCACGGCGCTCGGGGTCATCATTGGCATCGTCGCCGTCACGCTCATGGGTACGGCCATCCGTGGCATCGACACGGGTTTTACAAAAAGCCTCGCGATGCTCGGCGACGACGTCCTCTACGTCCAGAAATGGCCTTGGGGCGGCGTCGAAGATTGGTGGAACTACGCCAATCGCCCGCCCATCCGCCCTGAAGATGCCGACAAGCTCAACCATATCATCGAACAGACGCCCAACTCTCTGCTCGAAGTCGCGGTGCCCGTTTCCGCCCGCGGGAATTCGGTCAAGGCCGGTGAAAATAAAGTCAGCGGAGTCTTCACGATAGGCACAACCGCCGACTACGGCCGACTCATCAGCGCCGATTTTTCCGAAGGCCGCCTGTTTAATGACACTGAAGCCGCCGGCGGTCGACCTGTCTGCGTGTTGGGCTTCGACGTCGCCGAAGCGCTCTTTCAAAACCGCTCCTCCATCGATCAGACCGTCATGATTGGTGGGCATCCGTTTACGGTTATCGGCGTCGTCGCGAAACAAGGCTCTTTTCTCGGGCTCTTTTCCTTCGATAATCAGGCGATCTTACCGCTCGAGGCGTTTCGGAAATATTTCAGTGTGCGCCGTGGCGCCGAGATTCGCGTGAAGATCACCGACAAAACGCGCGTGGCCGATGCTCGCGAAGAGCTCACCGGTGCGATGCGCCGCGTGCGCGCTCAACTCCCCGGCGAACGCGATAATTTTAACATCAACGAACAAGGCGCCTTCAAAGCTCAACTCGATCCGATCAAGCAAGGCATCGCTCTCGCGGGATTATTTATCACGGGACTTTCGCTTTTCGTCGGCGCCATCGGCATCATGAACATCACCTTCGTTTCCGTGAAAGAGCGCACGAAGGAGATCGGTACGCGCAAAGCCCTCGGCGCGCGCCGCCGGACGATCTTGCTGCAGTTTTTGATTGAGGCCGTTTCGATTTGTCTGATCGGCGGCTTCGTGGGCCTCGGGCTGACTTATGGGCTCGTGTTGGCGGTCGGCGCGGCGTTTCCGGCTATCCCCGTCGAATTCTCGGTGAGCCTCGTTTTTATCAGTATGGCGGTTTCCATTTTGACGGGCATCATATCCGGTTTTGCGCCGGCGTGGGGCGCCTCTCGCCTCGATCCGGTGGTGGCGCTGCGTTACGAATAAGACGCGCATGAAATTTACCGAAATTCTCCGCATGGCCCTCGGCTCTCTGGGCGTGAATAAGCTGCGTTCGGCGCTCACGATGCTCGGGATTACGATCGGCGTTTTTTCTGTCATCGGCGTGATGACCGCGGTCTCAGCGCTGCGTCAGTCCGTCGAGTCCGGCCTCAGTTTCTTGGGCTCTAATATCATTCAAGTCGGGAAAAATCCGATCGGAATTTCCAGCGATGGAGCCAATCGTCGTCGCTTCGAAAATCGTCGCGACATCACGCTGCCTAACGCGCTCCGTTTCGCTCAACTCATCGAAGGTTACACCGATGTTGTCTGCCTCAAGACCTTCAATAATGAAGGCGTCGTTCAGGCTACTTATGAAAATCGCAAGACGAGCCCCGGACTCAATTTCGGTGGTAGCAACGAACATTTTCTCACCGCCAATCAATACAGCATCGGTATCGGTCGCAATCTGACCCCGGCCGATGTCGAGCTGGCTCGTCCCGTGATCATCATCGGCCAGACGATTGTATCCCGGCTGTTTCCCAACGAGACACCCTTGGGCAAACTCGTGAAAGTCTCCGGCAAAACCTACACCGTAATCGGCACGTTTGCGGAGCGCGGTTCTTCCTTTGGTAATTCCCAGGATGGTATCTTGATCATTCCGATCACGCGTTTCGTGATCGATTTTGGCCGCGCTCGTCGGAGCATCAGCATCGCGATCCAAGCTCCGTCGCAGGATCGCTACAACGAGACGCTGGATAAAATCGTGACCGCGATGCGCATCGTGCGCGGCCTGCGGCCTGAGCAGGAAAATGATTTTGAAATCTACTCCAACGATTCACTCATCGCCGCCTTCGCCAAAGTCGCCGATGCGATCAGCGCCGGCGCGTTTGTGATCAGTGCGATTGCGCTCCTCGCTGCAGGGGTCGGCATCATGAATATCATGCTCGTGAGCGTGACCGAGCGCACCAAGGAGATTGGTATTCGTAAATCGATCGGTGCGCGGAAAATCAGCATCCTCACGCAATTTCTCATCGAGTCAGTCGCGATCTCGGTCGCCGGTGGCTTGGTCGGCATCTTGCTCGGAGTTGGCGCGGGCAATGGCCTCGCGTTGCTGCTGAGCGCCTCGGTGGTTTTCCCTTGGGGCTGGGCGCTCGCGGGTTTGCTGGTGTGCTGCGGGATCGGCGTGGGCTTTGGTTTTTACCCCGCGTGGAAAGCCGCTGCGCTCGATCCGATCGAGGCGCTGCGCTACGAGTGATGCGCCCGGCTTGAGTCACGCCGGGCACGTCTGACGGGCAGGGAACTTAGCCGCGGCGAATTTCCGAGCCCGGGAAACGCACTTGGATGCGGTAGACTTTTTTCAACCGGCATTTGATCTGGCCGGTCTTGAGGTCGAAGTGTTCGGGGATCTCGATGCGGTGCAAATCCACGGCCGCGTGGTAGCCTCGTTCGGAAAAAATATCGATCAACATCGCCAGTGCGACGGGATCTTCTAGGCACGGATCCTCGGCGTTGACCAAGGCAACGCCTGAGATCGCGTGGCGCAGCACGATCGGCATCATCTTTTTTTCGATGAAAGCCGCCACCCGGCCGAAGAGTTCGGCGTGTTCCAGTTCGTAGCCATCGAGGCGGCGTACGAGCTCCTGACGCGCGTGAATGATGATCTCGCTCGCCACGGGAATCGCGCGTAGTCGATCCACCGTGCGCGGGTCGAGCTCAAGCGTGCTCTGGTATTCGAGCTCGTGCTGGATGTTGCGCTCGACTTCGTCGACCGAGCCCTGCGCGTTGACGAAATGGTAGTGAAAAATTTCCTTCAGCTCTTGGAGCGCGTCCCACGTTTGCTCCTTAAACACGCGATAACGTCGTTGCGCCAGCGCTTGGTCGAAATCGGTGGCGCGCTCTTCGAGCAATTCGCCCACGCCGGTGCGGCGGACTTCTTCGTTGTGGGCTTTGACCTCGCGTCCGCGGAAAAGTTGGCGGTCCACCGACGTCTTCTCGTCCACAAACAACACCATGATGTGAATCGTGGGCTGGCGAAAATGGATGCTCAACGGCGTCGAGTAAAACTCGCGGCGCAACCCGTGCATCTTATCCACGAGCAACTTTAAGCATTCGACCTGAACCTTGGTGCGCGGAAAACCATCGAGGATGACGCCGTCGCGAAATTCTTCGTGCAACAACCGGCGTAGCAGCAATCCGATCACCTCGCGGTCGCCGACCATGTTGCCTCCGTCCTTGAGCCGTTTGGCTTCAGGCGTGTCGAGCAACGCGCTGATGACGACCGGCTCGCAGGTTAGACCGCGCGCTTGAGCAATGAAGCGGGTGTTGGTGCCTTTGCCGGCGCCGGGGGCACCGCCGAGGAGGATGAATTCCTTGGGGAAACGCAGATTTTCGCGGCCGAATTCCGCCTGAAGATCGTACCATACAGCGCTGAAAATCAGCTGCGCGTCTTTGATTTCGAGATCGGCCACGCGCGGTGGAGGAACGATGGGGCCGGTTTCAGACCGGAGAGAGGGATTGCTGGGAAGCGCCATGGCGGGTTTTGAAGGTTCAGGCGTAGAGACTTTATCGACGGCATTCGACTAAAGAAAAAAATCTTTAGCCGCCGCCGCCGGGAACCTCGTGGGGCTAGTTGGGTCTTAAGCGCTACGTTGCGCCCGGATTCTCGCTCTGCGCGTAAGTTAAATCCCTTTATGCCCGCGCTTTCGGTCTTGGCCCTTCGCTTTTTCAAATAACTCTCGACCATGCGTGTCCTCATTGCCGACGACGAGCCTTCGATCCGTAAAACCACGCGGATTGTCCTCGAGACCGCTGGTCACCCCGCCGTCGAGGCCGCCACCGGGTCCCGCGCGCTGAAGGTCTTGGGCGATGAAGTTTTTGACGCCGTGTTTCTTGATTTAAAACTCGGCGCTGAGGACGGGCTCGATGTGCTCGCGCGGATCTTGCACCTGCAACCCTCGGTCGCGGTTGTGATGTTCACCGCCTACGCGAACATCGCCACGACGGTGGAGGCGATGCGCCGCGGGGCGTTTGATTTTATCCCGAAACCTTTCACGCCGGATCAGATCCGCGCCGTGCTCGCCAAGATTGAAAAAGCCGCGACGCTCCAAAATCGCGTCCGCGCTCTCGAATCCGATCTCGTCGCCGAAGCGCCGCCCATCGCGCTGGAATCAGCCGAACCCGTCATGGCCCGCGCTCTCGCGATGGCGTTTAAGGCGGCCGAGAGTCCCGCGAGCCTGTTGTTACTCGGCCCCAGCGGCACCGGCAAAAGCCTGCTCGCGCGCGCACTGCATCGGCGTAGCGCGCAACGCGACGCCGCCTTTGTGACGGTCAACTGTCCGTCGCTTTCGCGCGAGTTGTTGGAGAGCGAGTTGTTCGGTCACATGAAAGGCTCATTCACGGGCGCCGTCGCCGATACCGTGGGCAAAGTTGCCGCGGCCGCGGGCGGGACGTTGTTTCTCGATGAGATCGGCGAACTGCCGCTCGCCATCCAACCTAAGCTCCTGCGACTTCTCCAGGAGCGCGAATACGAACGCGTGGGTGAGACCACGCCGCGCCGCGCGCAAGTCCGCGTCATCGCTGCGACTAACCGCGATCTCGCGGCCGAAGTGAAGGCGGGGCGTTTCCGGGAAGATCTTTTTTATCGGCTCAACGTCATCGCGGTGACGTTGCCCGCTTTGCGCGAGCGGCCGGGCGATTTGCTGGCGCTGGCGGAAAGTTATCGTCTGCATTTTGCCGCGCGTTTGGGTAAAAAAATCATCGCTTACGCGCCCGCCGTGAAAGCGGCATTTGTGGCCTATGGGTGGCCGGGCAATCTCCGAGAATTGAGCAACGTCGTGGAACGCGCCGTGATCCTCGCGGCTCATGAAACGATCGAGCTGGCCGATTTGCCGGATACGTTGGGCGCGCCGATCGATGCCGCGATCAACGTCGGGGCGCGCGTCACGGTGGATGCGCTCGAGACGGAGCACCTGCGCCGGATTCTTGCGACCACGACTACGCTGGATGAAGCCGCGCGCATCCTCGGCATCGATCCGGCCACGTTGTACCGCAAGCGCCAGAAACTCGGCCTGCTTTAAACGCACCCGCTCGCGATGCTGCGTACCCGCCTCCATCTCGGTTTATTGCCGTTTCTGTTGCTGTTGCTCGCGACGGGCAGCTACGCAGTGATCGTGAGCCGACAATTCACCGGCTCGATGCAACGCGAGTTGATCGCGGACTACGCTGCGGTGTTGGCCAGCCAGCGGATGCGCGCGGCGGCCATGGCGATGAGTCGCGCGACATCCGTTTCGGCCCGCTCAGATCCGCTTGAGGCTCAGCGGATTTTTGATGACGCGCGCGCGTCGTTTACGCGTGAGCTCATGGCGCAATCGACCGCCGCAGCGGCCGGTTCACGCGCGCCCTTGATCGCGGCGCTTGATGAAGCGTTGCACGATTATACTCAGCAGGCCGGAGCGGCGCTGCGTTTGGGTGGGCCCGGTTCGCTGCCGACGACGCAACGTCTCGAGACCGCGCTTTATCGACTCTTCGCCGCCATCGAAGAACTCAACCGCCGTGACTATGCCGCTGCGTTGGCAACCGCGGCGCGCGCTGAATCTCTCGCGACTACGACGCTGTACGTTGTGCTCGGCGGCATCGCGGCGGCGTTGCTCCTCTCGTTGGTTTTGGCGTGGCGGTTTTCAAGTTTTCTCCTGCAACCGATTCAGGAACTCACCGCTTCGGTACTCGCCATCGGCGATGGCAACCTCGACCAGGAAGTGCCGGAGCGTTCGCGGGACGAACTCGGGCAACTCGCACGCGCGTTTAACCACATGTCCGCCAAACTCCGCGCTTACCGCGATGCGACGTTGGCCCACGTCGTACGCACGCAGCGCACGATGGAGGCGACGCTCACCTCGGCGCCAGATCCGGTGTTTGTTTTGGAGAACGACGGCACGCACACGGTGCGCAATCCCGCGGCCGAGCGTCTCGTGCAATCACCGGATTTCCCCGCGCGCTTTCCACCGGAGCTCGCCGAGCCGCTCGCGCAGGTGATGGCGTCGGGCCAGCATTATTTGCCCACGGATTATCGCCACGTCGTCTCCTTCCGCTTGGATCGCGAAGTGCGGTATTACCTGCCGCGCATCCTCGCGATCGGCGACACGCTCACGGCCTTCAAGGGCGCTGCGATCATTCTTCAAGATGTGACCCAGTTTCGCCTGCTCGATGATGCTAAAACAAATCTCGCGGGCACCGTCAGCCACGAGCTCAAGACTCCGCTCACAAGCCTGCGTCTCGCGATTTATCTTTTGCTCGAGCAAAACGTCGGTGCGCTCGCACCGGCGCAACGTGAGTTACTCGAGACCGCGCGCGACGATGCAGACCGGTTGCTGCGCATTCTCGACAACTTGCTCGATTTGACGCGCCTTGAAGCCGGCGCGACCTCGCTCGATCTCACGGAAATTTCTGTGAGCGAACTGCTCGCCGAGATCGCGGCGGAGGCGCGCAGTTTTATCACGGCCGCGGGGGCGCGCCTCGAAGTGCGAAGCGCCGAGGAACTCGGTCGAATCCGCGTGGATGGAGTGCGCATCCGCCATGTGTTTATCAACCTGCTCGCCAACGCCGCGAAATTCAGCTCGCCGGGCGGCGTCATCACGCTCTCGGCCGCGGCGGCGCCGTTGGGCTTTGTGCGTTTTTCTGTTCACGACACGGGTCCGGGAATTCCGGCGGAGAGTGTGGCGCAGGTGTTTGAGCGTTTTTATCGGGCGCCGGGACAGACGAAGGCCGGCGCGGGGCTGGGCTTGGCGATTGCCCGCGAGATCATCGTCGCTCACTGCGGCAGTATCGCGTGCATGAGCGAACCAGGAAAAGGCACGGAGTTTTATTTCCAGTTACCGCGATGAGCGAAAAACTTTCCATTTGCTCCGGGCGCGGGCTCGGGTTTGCTCACGATGTCATGCACGCCACCAAGGTCATCGGCAAAACCCTCGTTGCCTCCCCGGAGCGGGTGCTCGAGGCCGATGCCGACATGGCAATCGTGCATCGCGTGCAAGCCGGCGACGTGGCGGCTTTCGACGAGTTGATCCTTAAATACCGCGAGCGCGTGCTCGGGATTATTTACAACATGACCTCGAATCGCGAGGATGCAGCCGATCTCACGCAAGACGCGTTTATTAAGACGTTTCAGTCGATACACCGTTTCAGCGGGCAGTCGTCGTTTTTTACCTGGTTGTATCGGATCGCGGTGAATACGGCGCTGAGTCACCTGCGTAAACACCGCCTCCGCTCGTTTTTTAGCCTGCAACAGATCGACGCCGATGAGCCGGTTTCCCGCGAGATTATCGCCGCGCTCACGGACACGAGTGGGGCCGAAAAAGACACCTACGTGCGCGAACTTCAGGAAAAATTGAACGAAGCGATGCAGAAACTGTCTATCAAGCATCGCACCGTGGTTACTTTATTCGAAATCGAGGGCCTGAGCCACCAAGAGATCGCCGAGATCATGGATTCCTCCGTGGGAACCGTGCGATCGCGGCTGCATTACGCGAAACAACTCTTGCAAGCTGAGCTCCAGCCTTACCTGCGCCGATGAAGTCCGATCACCAGAAACCCGTGAGCCTTGAGGATTTGCTGCGTTTGAAGCGGGCCGAGCGCCCTGCGCCGGAATTTTGGGTGCAATTTGAACGCGAGCTGCGCGCCAAGCAACTCACGGCTCTCGTTGCGAAACGTCCCTGGTGGCAGACGTTGCCCGCCCGCGCCCTAGCGGGACTTTCGCGTTATCATTTACCGCTCGGAGCTACGGCGGTGTTGGCGCTGACTTTTTTGAGCGTGCGGGAATATCAAACCCAGAACGCCGGTTCCGGTGGCGTCGTGTTGCCCGGGCTCGTGGAACAAGGAACTGAAAATAACCTTCGGTCGAATTCCGGCTTCTTGGCGGGCAATTCTGCGAACGTCGTTAATTTCCCGGCGATCACCGCCTTAGACGTTGCGGCGACGGAAGATACCGACATCAACGCAGCGGCGGAAAATAACTTCACGAGTGCCGACGGCGCGCAACGCGTCTCGGCGATGGCGACGCTCATCGGTGCTGGCGCCGATAAGGTGGCTGTCGCGAGCCCTTCGGCTCGCTCGATCGCGGAAAATTTTGCGGCGGCTCAATCCGACGATAATACCTTTGGCGGCCGTCCGCTGCTGAATCCGGTGATGCGTGGTTTTGAATCACGTGTGATGCCGGCACGTACGCCGGTGGTGGATCCGCTCGCGCAGATGAAGGCTCCAGCCGATGTGCGGCGGGCGCGTTACCTCGGTACGGCGTTGCCGGTCGTGGCCAATGCGAAACCAATCTCCCCGCGGAGCAGCGAGCGCTTGGCCAGTCGGATTTCCGACGAGCGCCTCTACGAGTCGGTCAACAGCCGGCTCGGGCTCGGCGGTGATCGCTTGATGGTGAAATTCTGAGGCGGGCATTTGGTCCGAGTCGAAAACGATGAGGTCGCAGCCGGGCTTGAGCGCCCGGCTTTTTTGCGTCGGGCGGTGAGGTTGCGAGCTTGAGCGCGGGGCGGGCGGCGATTGGCTCGGGGCATGGCTGTTTTTCAAGAGTCGCTGACGTTGCGGGCGCGCGGAGCGGGTTTGCATGAATTCACCGAGCAGATCGCGGGCGTGCTCGGACGCAGCGGGATGACGCGCGGAGTCGTGACGATTTTTTGTCAGCACACGAGCGCGAGTTTGGTGATCATGGAAAACGCCGATCCTTCGGCGCGTCGCGATCTCGTCGCGTGGCTCGATCTCCTCGTGCCGGCGGACGATCCCGCGTTTGAGCACACGCTCGAAGGGCCCGACGACATGCCCTCACACATCAAAATGGCGCTCACGCGGACGAGCGAGAGCGTGCCGTTTGCCGACCGCAAATTACTGCTGGGCACGTGGCAGGGGATTTTTCTGTGGGAACACCGCCACGCGCCTCAAGCCCGCACGGTGATCGTGACGGTGTTGGGCTGACGCGGTGGTTCAGCCGGGGACGCAGATGCCGCAGTTGTTGACGAAGAAATCGTTGCCCTTGTCGTCGACGAGGATGAAGGCGGGGAAGTCCTTCACTTCGATCTTCCAAATCGCTTCCATGCCGAGTTCGGGGTATTCGAGGACTTCGACTTTCTTGATGTTGTCCTGCGCCAAGATCGCGGCCGGACCGCCGATGCTACCGAGGTAAAATCCGCCGTGGGCCTTGCAGGATTTGGTGACGGCTTGGCTGCGGTTGCCCTTGGCGAGCATGATCATGGAACCGCCGAGAGCTTGGAAATTGTTTACGTAACTATCCATGCGGCCGGCGGTCGTGGGACCGAAGGAGCCAGAGGCGAAACCGGCGGGGGTCTTGGCGGGACCAGCGTAGTAGATGGGGTGATTTTTAACGTAGTCGGGCAGGCCGAGGCCGGTGTCGATGCGCTCCTGGAGTTTCGCGTGGGCGCTGTCGCGGGCGACGATCATTGGGCCGGTGAGCGAGACGCGAGTGGTGACCGGATATTTGGAGAGCTCGGCGAGGATCTCGGGCATCGGGCGGCGGAGATCGATTTTGACAATATTGTCGTCTTTGAAGCGGCGGTCGGCTTCCGGGATAAAGCGACCGGGGTTGGTTTCCATCGCTTCGAGGAAAACGCCGTCTTGGGTGATCTTGGCTTTGATGTTGCGGTCGGCGCTACACGAGACGCCCATGCCGACGGGGCAGCTGGCGCCGTGGCGCGTCAGACGGACGACGCGGACATCGAGGGCGAAATATTTACCACCGAATTGGGCGCCGATTTTGCTGTTTTGGGCGATCTCGAGGATTTTCTTTTCCCAATCGAGGTCGCGGAAGGCGCGGCCGTGTTCGTTGCCGGTGGTGGGGAGCGCGTCGAGGTATTTGGCGGAGGCGAGCTTGAGGGTTTTCAGGCACGCTTCGGCGCTGGTGCCGCCGATGACGAAGACGAGGTGATAGGGCGGGCAAGCGCTGGTGCCGAGGTATTGGAGTTTGTCGGCGACGAATTTTTCGAGGCTCTTCGGATTGAGCAGCGCCTTGGTTTCTTGGTAGAGAAACATTTTGTTGGCGGAGCCGCCGCCTTTGGCGACGAAGAGGAATTCGTACTTCGCGCCCTCGGTGGCGTAGAGATCGATTTGGGCCGGGAGATTGGTGCCCGTGTTGACCTCTTTCCAGAGATCGATCGGTGCGACTTGGGAGTAGCGGAGGTTTTCCTTGGTGTAGCAGTCGTAGACGCCGCGACTCAGCCACTCGGCGTCGTTGGCGCCGGTCCAGACTTGTTGGCCTTTTTTGCCGAGGATGGTGGCGGTGCCGGTGTCCTGGCACATCGGGAGAATACCACGCGCGGCGATCTCGGCGTTTTTGAGCAGGGTGAGGGCGACATAGCGGTCGTTGGCGCTGGCGGCGGGGTCGTCGAGTATGGCGGCGACTTGGGCGACGTGTTTCGAGCGGAGGAAAAACGACGTGTCGTGAAAGGCGTGCTGAGCGAGGTAGGCGAGAGTCTCGGGCGCGACTTTGAGAATTTCCCGGCCTTCGAAGGTCGTGGTGCTCACGCCTTCCTTGGTGAGGAGGCGATAAACGGTGTCGTCGGGGCCGAGGGGCAGCGGGTCTTGATAAAAGAAGGCGGGCGTGGGCATGGGAAAAATTTGGCGTGAGGGTCTCAGGGAGTAAAGCGAGTGGCGAATGTTGAGCCGCGTGGTCCGCGGAAATTAGCGCCGCGTGGGTTCGGCGTTAATCGGCCTTACGGTGCGGCATGGCCATCGCTCGGATTATAGCTTCGAAACGCGATAGGTCGGCGGGCGTTGTGTTTTCGCTTCCCGGGTGGTTCCAGCCGTGCGCGCCGGGCCAGATGCCGCGCGCGAGAAACGCCTCACAGACGGTGTTAATGCCGGCGACATTGAGGTAATCTTTTTGCTCCTTTTCATCGCGCACGCCCGAGATGAGGTGAGCTGGAATCGACGCGATGATGCTACTGGAGACGTGCGCGAGATCGTTGAGCGCGACGAATGGGCGCGAGTCGACGAGCGATGTCGCGGGGCGCGACGTTTCACCGCGGAGGTAACGGTAATAATCGAGGTGATTGCACTCGAGGCCGTCGAAGGGCTCGGGTGTGCTGCGTTCGATGCGGCCGTCGTGCCAGCGAATCTCGATCTGCCGGCCTACGACGTAGTGCAGCGTGGCGCGCTCGCAGAGCAGGGTTTCGTTGTGCGAGGCGGTGCCGGCGCAGGCGTGTGAGAGGGCGAAGCGCTGATTCACGCCGGTGGTAGTCGTCGCCTCGACGAAAAAAGTGTCCGCGCCCTCGATGGCATGCGCGCGGTAAAGTTCGGCGCGAACGGTGGCGAGTTGTGCCCAGCTGTGTAACACGTGCGGCCCGGCCCAGAACAACATGTTATGGACGAAGTGCGCCATGGCGTTGCCAAAACACGAATCGAGGACAGCTCGGTCCGCCATCATGAGGCGCCCGGCCCAGTCGTTGCGCTGGAAGTAGCTCGCCGGTCGCGGCCAGAGTGCGCTGAGCGTCGTGCTGCGCAACGCGCCGAACTCGCCCGCGAGCAGGCGTTCTTTCAATGCGAGACGCGGTTTTTCGACGATGAAGTTGAAACCAACGAAGGAGGATTTCGCCGCGCGCGTATCAGCCGTGATCATACGCTCGAGCTCGGCGTGATCGAGCGTGGGCGGTTTCTCGAGATAAACAGGCAGGCCGAGGGCGGTGGCCGCCGCGTGCATCTCGGCGTGGAGATTGATCGGCGTGGGGATGACGACGAGGTCGAGATCGCGCGCGCAAGCAGCGAGCATGGCGCGGTAATCGGTAAAAATCTGCACGCCTCGAGCGGCGAAGCCTAGGGATTCGCGTTCTTTAGCGAACCCATCGGCGCGCGGATCGCAGGTGCAGATGAGTTTGGCGTGGCCGCGTTCCTCGAGGCGAGCGACGGCGGTGTGGTGTGAACCGGCGAATCCGCCGAGGCCAACGATGGCGATGCGGATAGGGGGCTTCACACGATTTTCAACTTCGGCAAATCCTGTCCGTCGATCAGGCCGACGGGGCGGCCTTGAGCATCGACGACGATGAGATCGTCGATCTTGTGGGCCTCAAAGAGACGGAGCGCGTCGACGCCGAGGGCTTCGGCGGAGATGGTTTTGGGTTTGCGCGTCATGAACGCAGCCACGGGGCGACTCAAGAAATCGGGCCCCGTGAGCGCGCTGCGACGAAAATCTCCGTCGGTGAGAATGCCGGAAAGGCGCCCGGTTTTTTGGGCGACGAGGGCGATGCTGCCGCTCTTGGCCTTGGTCATCGCGAGAATCGCGTCTTGGAGCGTGACGGTGTCCGCTGCGATGGGGAGGCGGTCGGCTGTGCGCATGATGTCGCGCACGCGCAGCAGCAGCACGCGGCCGAGGTTGCCCGCTGGATGGAAGCGCGCGAAGTCGTCGCGCGTGAGGCCGCGGGCTTCGAGGATTACCATCGCGAGCGCGTCGCCGAGGGCGAGGGCGGCGGTGGTGCTCGCCGTCGGGGCGAGTTTGAGCGGGCAGGCTTCGCGGGGAACGCGGTAGAGGAGGCGGTGGTCTGCGGTGCGAGCGAGGTCGGAATCGCTTTGGGCGGTGAACGCCACGACGCGCAGGCCGAAACGTTTTAAGAGCGGCACGAGGCGCAGGATTTCTTCGGATTGTCCGCTGTTGCTGAGCAGAATCGCGAGATCGCCCTCGGCGCAGAGCCCGAGATCACCGTGGAGCGCCTGCGTCGCGTCGAGAAAACACGAGGCGACGCCGGTACTGTTGAAAGTCGCGGCGATTTTTTGGGCGATGTGGGCGGATTTGCCGACGCCGCTGAAGATCAGTTTACCACTGGCGGCAACCGTAGATTCGACGGCGCGAGCGGTGGCGACAAATTCCCGGTCTAAGCTCCGGGCGGTGGCGGTGAGGGCCTCGCCTTCGATACGGAAGCAGCGGCGGGCGCGGGCGAGGGCGGATTTCGGAGCTATGGCCATTTATGATTTGAACCGCGAGGGCGGAGGCTGGAACTTAGGGAAGGCTCATTTGCATTCAATCCCTTTCCCTGTTTCCGATGTTCAAGTTTTTTAAAAATCTCTCCGCGTTAACGGTGCTAGCCTTTGGGCTGGCGGGCGCAGGTTGTGGTCCCGGTGAGAGCTTGGGCTTGAGCGCGGAGACAGATGACGCTGCGTACCGTGAAGGTCAGCAACTGGTCAAACAGGGCCGGCCGCAGGAAGCGCTGTCGACATTTCTGCGCGTGATCGCTCGGCGCGGCGAGGCCTCGCCCGAGTCGCACCTTGAAGCCGGTCTCATCTATAAACAGCACATCAAAGACCCGATCGCCGCCATTTATCATTTCCGCAAGTACCTCGAGCAACAGCCCAACTCCCGCCAAGCGCCGCTCGTGCGCCAACAGATTGAGGCGGCGAAACGTGATTTCGGGCGCACGTTGCCCAATCAGCCGCTCGACTCACGCGAAGTGCGGCTCGACGGTTTTGATCAACGTGAACGCCTCGAGCGCGAAAATGAACAGCTCCGCAACGAACTCGCCACCCTGCGCGGCTTGAGCGGCAGCGCGCCCACTAGCCTCGGTTCTGTACCTCGTGGCGCTACCGCTGAAAGCGTGGATGCGCGTCTCCCCGCGCCGGCGGCGGCGGACGAAGCCTCAGCCATCACGCTCGCGCCCATCGCTAATCGTGAGCCGGAACCCAGCACTGATTTTCAAACGCCCGCCAACGCAGCCGGTCTGCGCGGCAAGGCCTCCACTCCGAGCGCAGCCGGCGGTAGGCGGCACACGGTCGCGGCGAAAGACTCGCTCTACGCCATCGCAAAAAAATATTACGGCGCCGCCACCAACGCCCGCGTCCAGTCTCTGATTGAGGCCAACCGCGATGTGCTGCCCGCCGGTGCGAGCACGCCGCTAAAAGAAGGCATGACGTTAAAAATTCCGTGATCGTGCGGTCGCTGCTTTGCGGCGATTGATTTTCTCGCGCGGTTTTCCTCCCACTATTTCTCCATGCCCCGTACGTCGCACCGCACCGCTGGTTTCACCGAGTCGCTCATCCGCGAGATGTCGCGCGTCGCCGCGCAACACGGCGCGATTAATCTCTCGCAAGGTTTTCCTGATTGGGACCCGCCGGCCGCGCTCGTGGAGGCGGGCAAAGCTGCGATGGATGCCGGGCGACACCAATACGCCGTGACCTGGGGTGCGCCTGAATTACGCGCGGCCCTGGGCGCGAAGATCGCGCGTTTCACAGGGCGGCCCGTGGATGCGGACCGCGAGCTCGTGGTGACCTGCGGCGCGACCGAGGCGATGATGGCCGCGTTCATGACCGTGTGTGATCCGGGGGACAAAGTAGGGATGTTCTCTCCCTTTTACGAAAACTATAATGCCGATGCGATTCTCTCCGGCGCGCAGCCCGTGCACGTGCCGTTGCATCCGCCGCATTATCGCTTTGATCCGGCGGAGCTGCGGCGGGTGTTTGCGAGCGGTTTGAAGGCGTTTGTTTTATGCAACCCATCGAATCCATGCGGCCGGGTGTTTACGCGCGAGGAGCTTTTGCAGATCGCGGCGCTCGCCGAGGAATTCGATACTTGGGTGCTCACGGACGAAGTTTATGAGCACATCGTCTTCGCGCCGCATCGACACACGTATTTCTCGACGTTGCCCGGTATGGCTCA
Organism: Opitutia bacterium; assembly: GCA_947449835.1. Lineage (GTDB taxonomy): Bacteria > Verrucomicrobiota > Verrucomicrobiia > Opitutales > Opitutaceae > Tous-C4FEB. The sequence goes on along the minus strand of CANFSZ010000006.1, from coordinate 20,525 downwards.
GCGCACACTCATGTGTTCGTCGTTGTCGAAGACGTTTTCGATCACGGGTTGGCGGCTCGGCTATCTCCATGCGGCGCCGGGGGTGATCGCGCAGGCGCGTAAAGTGCATGATTTTCTGACGGTGGGCGCGGCGGCACCGTTGCAACACGCGGTGGTGACGGCGCTGAATTTTCCGGCGAGCTACTACGATGGGTTGGCGGCGGAGTACGCGGCCTCGCGTGATGTGTTGCTGAGTTATCTCGACCAGACGGGCTTGAGTTACACGCGGCCTGAAGGAGCTTATTTTGTGATGCTTGATATTTCGCCTTTCGGCTACGCGAGCGACGTGGAATTCGCGCACTGGATGACGAAGGAGATCGGCGTCGCGCCCGTCCCAGGCTCAAGTTTTTTTGCGAACGGCGAAAACCGCTACGTGCGGCTCAATTTTGCCAAGAAGCCCGCGACGCTCCACGCAGCGGGTGAGCGGTTGTTGAAATTAAAGCGCTAGAGTATTTTAAGTTAAACTATAGCCATAATGGGCAAACCAGTCCTTGGCGTCATTGGCCGTGACGGCGGCGAGGGCTTGGGTGATTGCCTGCAGGAGGGCGGACTCGGAGCGCGCTTCGGCGTCGCGCAACAAGAGAGCTTTGACCATACTCCATATCAATTCGATGGGGTTCAGATCCTGCGAGTAGGCGGGCAGAAACCGGGTTTGCGCACCGGCGGCGGAGATCAGAGCGAGGGTGGCTTCGTTTTTGTAGGCCCCGAGATTGTACAGCACGACTATGTCGCCAGAGCGCAGGGTCGGCACGAGGATTTCCCTCACGTAGGCTTGGATGACCTTGGTGTTGGTCGCCCTTCGATTGTCATGCAGGCGCTCGTGCCGTCCAAGCGAACGGAGGAGATCATCGTGGTGGTTTTCCAATGGCCGTGCGGACAGCTCGCCGCCAGAGGCTGGCCTGCGCGGGGCTCGCCCGCGCAGGCGCGTCATGTTTGTTTTGGCCGCCGATTCGTCGATGAAGACGAGCCTGCTCGCCTCGAAGCGGCTTTATTCCGACTTCCACTGTTGCCGAGTGGCGGCGACATCGGGCCGGTTTTGTTCGGCCGCGTGGAGCGTCTTTTTTTATATGTCAGCCCCAGCGCTAGCAGGGCGTAATGTAGCGCCGGAACGGTGCAGCTCATCGACAGCCGGGCCTTGATCTGCGCCAGGGTCAGGTCCGGTTCGGCGGCGACCAGTTTTTCGAGTCGCTCACGATAGATCTGTAGCAACTTCGCTTTTCGACCCGAAAAAACGATGCCGGTCGCCGAGGTCCTGCGTTTTGCTCCGCTGCTGGAGCAGCTTCTTCACCATGCCGAGCGACACCCGAAAGCGCCGTGCAATCTCCTCCCTCGTCCCTTGCTTCTCATCATAGGCCCCACGATCCGCTCCCTCAAATCCAGCGACAGTGTTTTCATCTCTCACGTCGCATGCATTCAAACTTATGGCTACAGTTAAATTTAAAATGCTCTAAAAATACCACCATCGACTTTGGCTCAAACACCGCCACCAAGCTCACCACCACTAATCTTAACATCGCGGCCGGCGTAAAAGTCACCGTCGTCAACTGGGTCAACAACGGCACCGCCGTAGGCAGCGATGATATCTGGAAGGTGACGACCAATTTTTCTCAGATCAGCGGCCGGTCCGCGACGCTCAACTCCACTGGCACGGTTACCGATATCGCCCCCGAAAATTTAATCTCCTTCTCTGGTGCGAATCTCGGATTTAAAACCGCTTGGGTCACCGATCAGGGCCGCCTTTATTATAACACAGAGCTTCGGCCGATCCCCGAGCCGTCGACTTACGCCGCGATCATGGCCGCCACCGCTCTGGGGTTTGGCGTCTGACGTCGTCGTCGGCGTGCGCCTGCCGCTAAAATTTAATTCAACTCCCTGCGGCCATGGTGTCGCGTTCGGGTATTGGATTAGCTCGCCGCGCTAAGCGCAGGCCCTCGGCGAACACCGCGGCGAAAAATAATCCGCCCATCAACAGGCTCCATTTGGCGGCGACGCGTAATTCCGGCGTGCCTCTAAATCGCACGTCAGCCAAGTGCGAGCCCGCGGGCACTTGGAAAGCGACCAAACCATTTGGCGAACGAAACACGCGCACCGGGTGCGCATCTACGCTCACGCGATAACCCGGTTGCCAAGAGCGAAACGTTTCCACCGTCCCAGCGTGCTCCGCGCGCACCCGCAGTTGTAGCGGTTGTAGCTTCAGCACCTCGACCGGCGCGACCGAGGGTTGATAATCTACGACGCGCAGGCGCACGAGTTTCTCGCCGGCTTTGAAGGGCGCGTTGGCCGCGGCGCCCTCGCGCTTCAGGACCAGCTCGATCGCTTCAGGCTCTGTACCCGAATTCCAAAATGAGAGCGTATGATGATGAGCTTTCTGATTACCGAAGCTAAAGCGCCCCGCCGCCTCCGGTAGGATATATTCGCGATAAAATAAATTTCCGCGGGCGATCAACCAGCCCGGCTCCCCCTCGGCGGCCCATGCAAACGTGACCAGTTTTCGCTCACCCGGCGCGAGGATCAACTTCGGCGTTAGGTAAAGCCACGAGGGATAATTTGGATCTTGGGTCACGCCGGGCTCGATCCACGGCGCGTTTTGCGCGCGGGCCATCGCGTCCGCGGTTTCGTCCGGCCCCTGACGATTGTGCGGACCCGGCTTCATGAACCACAGCCGCGTTTCGATGCGGAAATCCGCCACGCCGTTGTTGTGGTAGTTCGAGTACGGCAACAGATCGTAGTGAAAACGGGAGAGCGGCCGATTTTCGGCAATCAGGTGTTTCTTGGTATCCGCCACGGACTCACGAAATTGCCACGAACGCCCGATGACTGCGCTGTTTTCCCACACGGCCCAAGGCACAAACCCGATCAACGCCAGCACCGCCCAACGCTCGATCCGCCCTGTGGAATTGCGGCCCAGCGCGAGAAAAATCCCGACCAACGCAAACGGCGCCGTCACCGGCATAAAGCGCAGAAAATACGCGAACCCGATGACATCGGTGATTTCCTGCGGCGCGTTATACCAAAGCAGCCGGCAAAACCCCGGCACCGGCGCCAGCGCCAGCATCAACCCCATCGTCGCCGCCAAAAACGCCTGCGCCGCAGGGTGCGGTCGGCGCAGGAGCGCGATCAACGCCAACACCAGTCCCGCGGCCACCGCGTACCCCAGTTGGTCGTTGCCGTTCTGGTGCAAGGATAGCCAAAGCAATTTGTAGCCGCCGCTCAGGCCCTCTAAATACGGATCCACTTTGGGAAATGCGGGTAATCGCAGGCCGAAAAATATCCCTACGCCGAGCACCGAGCCAATCACGATCAACTCCGGGAACGGCTTGAGTCCGAGTCGCGATTTAAAATGAGCGAGCGCCCACAAACCCGCGCTGACCGCGATAACTATGATCACCGGGATCAAAATCGCCGGACAAAAAAACGCCAACGCCTCGACTCCCACGACCACCCCGGCCGCTGCCAGCCCCCAAGCCGCGGGCCGCCGATTTCGATAACATCCCGTCAACCCGAGCACGATACCAGCGAGCGCCGCGCCTGGCACCACTACGTTCGCCAGCGGATCATTTAAGCCGCCGCGCAAATTGGAAAATTCGCCAACAGAAACAAAATAGCCAGCGCTCGTGGCGGCGGTCACGAGTCCGGTGATCGCCATCTGACCGATTGTGCGCGCCTCAAACGGTCGCATCAGACTCCAAAATAAAATCACCAGCGCCACGCTTGCACTCGTCAAGAACGCCACTGGCGGATGACAAAACCACACCGCGCCCAGTCCCGCTCCGAGCCAGATCCACGCACGCCACGCTCGCGTTTCCAGCGCGAAACCGAGCGAGATCACGACGAGCGCCACGATCGGCATCGCTGCCGTCGTCATGTACATGTCGTGTTGGATTTGCGGCATCGTCAGCGCCGGACACGTCGCGTATAAAAATGCGACCAACCAGGCGAACCACGGCCGCGCCGGCCGCAAGCGCCTTAGTCCTACATAAATCACCGCCACCGCGGCCAACACGCTCGCGATCAAAACCAAATGTTGCACGGCCAGCGGCGTGAGTTGGCGCAGCGTGACGACGTCGAGCAACGCGCCGAAATTATGGTGCCACGGCGCGCTGCGGAAGGGATGCGAATTACCATTCCAGGCAAATTCACCCTGACCCACGAAAACCGGGAAAATACCGTTCCGCGTCTGCCCCAGAAAATCTTCCATGAGGTCGCCGTACCAGCGCTCATCTACTACGCCCACAATCTGCGGTGTGAAATACGCCCACCATGTCGTCAGCACGACGATCAGTAGGAGAAGCCCCCGGGCCTTTTCTGCCGCGCCGGGCTTCGGCCCGTGAGCGAGCCGCGCCGGCCCGCGGGCCGCCCAAGTCGCCAGCAAGGCCGCTGAGATCACGTACGCCTGCAGAAGCTGGGTCGTAGCGCCAGGCCACGCGGGCAACATCGAGCCGATGCCCACCGCGCCCGCCGCGAGCGTGAAGACTGCCCGCGCCGATTTCACTCGTGCGCGCAAGACAGCGTCCGCGGCGGCCCACGCGGCGAGCAACACGCCGGGAATCAGCCAGCGCCACGTTGCGCTCATCTGGCCGATCAACCCTGACCACGCGACCACCACGACGGCGCCGATAAACCAAGCCAGCGCCGCATCCGCCACCAGCGCCGTGCCCCTCTGCGCATAAACTGCCGCCGCGAATCGGCGAAAGACGGATGAGATTTTTGACAACATCAGATTCTTGGGAGAAAAAATTCCGCGTAAACAGAGACCGGATTAAAGCGGAATTTTAAAACAGTGATAGAAGGAAGAGATCAGGAAGATGCGCGGCGCCGGCGTTGGTGGACGACGTCGGGCGAATAACGATCAATTTAGCTTTACCGCTTGGCCGGGGCGCGCGGAGGTGAGTTGGCCGGCGCAGATCACGGGGCTGCCGTTCACGATCACGTCGCTGAAGCCGGTCGCGTAATGGTGCGGGTCGTCGTAGGTCGAGGAATCGTTCACGGTCGCGGGGTCGAAGATCACGACGTCGGCGATGGCGCCGGTACGGAGTTCGCCGCGCTCGCCGAGGCGAAACGTGCGCGCGGGCAGCGAGGTCATTTTGCGCACGGCGTCTTCGAGCGAGATCACCTTTTGGTCGCGCACGTAGCGGCCGAGGATGCGGGCGTTGTTGCCGTAGCCGCGCGGGTGGGGGACGGCTTCGCCAAATTTCCGGATGCCGGAATCGGAAGCGATCATGGTGAGCGGTTGAGCGAGAAATTTTTTAAGGTCGGGCTCGCTCATGCCGTGGAAGACGCCTTGCGCGCCGCCGCGCGCTTCGATGTCGAGGATCGTCTCGATCTGGTCGTCGAGCGTCGCCGCGCCGCGGAGGAGTTGCGCGCATTGCGGGATGGTTTTGCCGTTGAAGCGCGGGTCAGGTTTGAAGTTGGCGACGACGGCGTAGGTGAAATCGCCGCGTTGGCCCTTGGCGATGGAGTCTTTCATCTCGGCGACCATCTGGGCCTTGATCGCAGAATTGGCGAGGCGCTCTTTGTAACGCGCGGCGCCGCCTTCGCGGAACTCGGCGGCGATGAGCGCGGAGATGCCGGTGCTCGACGCGGTGTAGGCGTATTGGTCCTGAGTAATTTTCAAGCCGGCGGCGCGGGCGCGATCGAGGTAGGCGAGGATTTCGTCGGCGCGGCCCCAAGCGTTGGGGCTGGAGAGTTTGATGTGGGAAACTTCGGCGGGGATTTTCGCCTCGCGGGCGACGGTGGTGAGTTCGTCGAGAGCTTCGAGGATGCGGGAGTTTTCATAGCGCATGTGGCTCGCGTAGATGCCGCCATGCGCGGCGGCGACTTTGGCGAGGGCAACGATTTCATCGGTCTTGGCAAAAGAGCCGGGTAAATAAATCAGTCCCGTGCTCAGGCCGACGGCGCCCTCTTGCATCGCTTGTTCGACGAGGGCGCACATTTTCTCCAATTCGGCGGGCGTGGGCGGGCGCATGAAGCTGCCGCCCATGACTTGGAAACGTACGGTGTTGTGACCGATGAGCGTGGCGACGTTGAGTGAGGCGCCGGTGCGCGCGAGCTGGGCGAAGAAGGCGCCGACCTCGAGCTTCGAGCCGCCGCAGTTGCCGGTGACGATTGTGGTGACGCCCATCCGCAGGAAATTTTCCGCCGTGGGGAGATCGTTGACGTCTTCGGAGTGTGTGTGGACGTCGATGAAGCCGGGCGCGACGACGTGGCCGGCGGCGTCGATTTCGGTGGGTGCGGTGGAGCCGGCGGGGAGCTGTCCGATCGCGGCGATGCGGCCGGCGCGGATGGCGAGATCGCCGGGGCGCGCGGGTGCGCCGGTGCCGTCGATGAGCGAGGCGTGGCGGATGATGAGGTCGTAGGTCTCAGCGCCAAGGGGCAACGAGACGAGCGGGACGACGAGGCAGAGCAGGAGGCGTCGGGCGAGGCGCATGGGGAAAGCGAGCACCGTGGGGCTCAAACTCGCTCGCGGCAATGCGGGATCGCGGATGTTCGTGTGGGTTTGAGTGCGGCGCGTGACGGCAACGTGAATTTAACGCGCGGCGGTGATTTTTGACTTTGCGCGCGGACGCGGGCGACGTGTGGTGGAGTGATGGCAGCGCGGCCCACGTTTCGCATGGCGGTGAAGTTTTGGCTCAAGCTGGGGCTGCTCAGCTTTGGCGGACCCGCGGGGCAGATCGCGCTGATGCATCGGGAACTTGTGGAGCAGAAAAAGTGGGTCGAGGAAGCGCGGTTTTTGCACGCGTTGAATTTTTGTATGCTCTTGCCCGGGCCCGAGGCGACGCAACTGGCGACGTATTGCGGATGGCTCTTGCATGGTGTGCGCGGGGGCTTGGTGGCGGGCGCGCTGTTTGTGTTGCCGGGCGCGCTGGCGATGTGGGGCTTGAGTTGGATTTACGTGAGCTTCGGCGCGGTGCCGGCGGTGGCGGGCGGGTTGCATGGGTTGAAGGCCGCGGTGCTGGCGATTCTCGCGGTGGCCGTCGTGCGGGTGGGGCGCAAGTCCTTGCAAACGCCGATCGCGTGGGTGCTCGCGGTCACGGCGGGCGCGGCGCTCGCTTGGGGTGTGGTGCCGTTTCCGGTGGTCGTCGGGGGCGCGCTGGCGGTGGGATTTTTTGGCGTGCGCCGTTGGCCGGAAGTGTTGGGGCCAAGAGCGGCCGCGAGCGCGGGCGAGGTGGCGGGGGCAAACGACGCGACGCAGACCCGCACGGTGCGCGAGACGGCGTGGATCGCAGGCATCGGCTTGGCGTTGTGGTTCGCGCCGGTCGTGGGCGTGGTGTGGTTGCAGGGCGGCGAAGGACTTTTAGCGCAGCTCGGTTGGTTTTTTAGCAAGGCGGCGGTGGTGACCTTTGGCGGGGCTTACGCGGTGTTGCCGTATGTGGGGCAACAGGCGGTGGAGCATTATTATTGGGTCACGGCGCCGCAGATGGTGGATGGGCTGGCGCTCGCGGAGACGACGCCGGGGCCGTTGATTTTGGTGCTGCAACACGTGGGGTTCCTCGCGGGCTGGGCGCAACCGGGCGGGCTCTCGCCCCTGGCTGCGGCGACGTTGGGTGCGGCGATGACCACGTGGGTGACCTTCGTGCCGACGTTTTTATTTATCCTCGTGGGCGCGCCGTACGTGGAGCGGTGTCGCGGCTGGGCGGCTTGGCGCGGGGCCTTGGCGGCGGTGTCGGCGGCGGTGGTCGGCGTGATCGCGCAGCTGGCGGGTTGGTTTGCATGGCACGCGTTGTGGCCGCGGGGCGGAAGCGCGGGCGTGGATTTTTGGGTCTTGGGCGTGGCGGTGGCGGCAGGGGTGGCGCTACAATGGGGCCGCGTGGGCCTCGGCTGGGTCGTGTTGGCGTCTGGGCTAGCGGGTGCGTTCAGCGCGGTGGGGCTTTAAGAGTAACGGTTCATATAAGATACTGGCCGGCAAAATGATGTAAATTACTCAGCCGAGTGAGAGGTTGCGGCGCTGGAGTTGGGCATGAAAAAGGGCCGGTCGGAGCGACCGGCCCTGATGGGCAAAGCAGACGCGGGCCGGCTGGATCAGCGGTGGCCTTGGGTCAGCTCGGAGACGAGGGCTGGCACTTCGTAAACTTTTTTTAACGCTTCCAAGATGCCCGCGCTGTGCACGCTCAGGGCGCGGGATTGTTTGTCGTCGTAGCCGAAATCGGCGGAGAGCGATTGGATGTTGCCGTCGAAGATGATGCCGACGAACTCAGCTTTTTGGTTCACGATCGGGCTGCCGGAGTTGCCGCCGATGATGTCGTTGGTGCTGACAAAATTAAAGGGCACGTTGAGATCGAGGGCGGATTTTTTCGCGACCCAGCGCGGCGGGAGGTCGAAGGGCGATTTGTTGTCTTGCTCGGCGCTGCGGGCGTAGAGGCCAGCGAAGGTCGTCATGGCGGCGACGGGGGCGCCGTTTTCTTCGTAGCCTTTCACGGTGCCGTAGCTGAGGCGCAGGGTGAAGGTGGCGTCGGGGTAGGTGTTGGCGCCTTCGAGGGCGAAGCGGGCTTTGCCGATGAGGGCTTGGGCTTGTTGTTTAATCTCGGTCTGGGCCTCGACGATTTTGCGCAGGGCGCGGGCTTCGGTGTCGATGAGGCGGGCGACTTCAATCATGGGGTCATGGGCCGCGGTGACGGCGGCGGCTCCGCCGGTGTAGAGTTTTTTGCGGAAGGCGACGTCGCGGACGTGGGTCGTATTGATGAGTTCGGCGGCGCGAGCACGAGGGGATTGGCCGGCGAGGACGGCGATCACGAGGGGGTCGTCGGCGCCGAGGTTGGCGGCGAGGTAGGTGAGGGAATCGGCGAGGGAGAGAATCTCGTAATCGGCGTAAATGGGTTTGTCGGTGAAAAGCATGAGCTCGAAGGATTCGCGGCGGGCTTCGGCGAATTCGGCGAGGCGTTCGCCGTTGGGCTTGGGGCGTTCGTCGCCGGCGCGGAGGAGGCGGCGGGCGAGGCTGAAGGAATCAGCGTTGAAGCCGCCGGCGCCTTCGAGGAGGCGTTGGCGGTTGGCGATGAGGGCGATGCTCTTTTGCGCGGCGGTGATGCGATCGAAGGCCGCGAGGGCTTCGGCGCCGTTCGGCGAATCGGCGAGTTTTTGTTTGAGGGCTTTTTCGGCGGCGACTTTGGCGCCGAAGAAAGTGGGGTCTTGGAGAGCGGCGAGACCGCCGTCGCGGACTTTGCGGGAGTTTTGAATCCCAAAAAGATCTTCGCGGGCGCGGCGGGCGTTTTCTTGGCTGCGGCCGCTCCAGGAACTGAGGAGGACTTCGCGGCGTTTGAGGGTGGCTAGTTGGTCGGGGAATTGGTTGTCGCGGAGGTAGGCGAGCTCGGGGGTGGTGAGCAGGCGGCTGGTGCGGCCGGGGTGGCCGGAGACGAAGACGAGTTCGTTATCCGCGGCGCCGCGGGCGGACCACTTTAAGTAGTGAGTGGATTGAACGGGTTGGTTGTTTTCGTAGACGCGGAAAAAGCAAACATCGAGGTCATAGCGGGGGAATTCGAAGTTGTCGGGGTCGCCGCCGTAGAACGCGATCTGGGCTTCGGGTGCGAAGACGAGGCGGATGTCGGTGTAACGCTTGAAACGATACAAGTGGTAAGCGCCGCCTTGGTAGAGGGTGACGACGTCGCTGCGGAGGCCGGTTTTATCGCGGGATTCCTTTTCGACTTCGGCGATGATTTTACGGCGGGCGAGCGCGGCCTCGGTGCCGCTGAGGGTGGCGGTAACGGCGGCGTTGATGCGGGCGGTGACGTCTTCGATGGATTGGAGGACGTTTACTTCGAGGTCGTTGCACTTGATTTCTTCGGCGGCGGTTTTGGCGTAAAAGCCGTCGCGGAGATAGTTATGCTCTTGCGAGCCCATCTTTTGGAGGGAGTCGGCGCCGACGTGATGGTTGGTGATTACGAGGCCATCGCCGGAGACGAAGGAGGCGGAACCGCCGCTGTTGAAGCGCACGGAAGAGAGGCGCACGTGGTCGAGCCAGGCGTCGGTGAGGTCGAAGCCGTATTTGGCTTTGATCTGGGCGCGGGGCGGAGCGGAGTAGAGCCACATGCCTTCATCGGCGTGGGCGGCGGTGCCGACGCACAGCGCGGCGAGGGTGACGAGGAGCGAACGGAGTTTCATAGAATAAAAGCCAAAGCGAAAATGGCAGCACGAGGCGAGCCGGAAGGGGCGCGCTAAGTGAAAAGCGTCGGGGTTTAACCGACGAAGAATTTCTGGATGCGGCGCAGGCTCGCGACGAGTACGTCGATCTCGGCCGCGGTGTTGTATAAATAGAAACTCGCGCGCGTGGTGCTGGTGAGGCCGAGCTTGCGCATGAGTGGCTGGTTGCAGTGGTGGCCGCCGCGGAGCGCGAGGCCGTCTTCATCGGCAAACGTTACGACGTCGTGGGCGTGGACTTCGGCGAAGGCGAAACTCACAAGTCCGCCGCGGGGTTGGCCGCCGCGGGGTCCGATGATGCGGATGCCGGGGACGACGGAGAGTTTTTCCATCGCGATCTGTGCAAGGTGGTGATCGTGCGCGGCGATGGCGTCGCGGCCGATCTCGTCGAGGTAATCGCACGCCGCGCCGAGGGCGATGGCATCGGCGATGTTGGGCGTGCCAGCTTCGTGACGTTCGGGGGACGGTTTCCACGTGGCGCCTTCGTAGGTGACACTGACGACCATACCGCCGCCGGTTTCGTCGGGGGCGAGTTGATCGAGCAAGGCGCGCCGACCGTAAAGCACGCCGATGCCCGTTGGGCCGCACATTTTATGGCCGGAGAAAGCGAGAAAATCGCAACCCAAGGCTTGTACGTCGATGCGGGCGTGGCCGATGGATTGAGCGGCGTCGATTACCGTGGTGGCGCCGATCGCCCGGGCGCGGGCGCAGAGGCGCGCGGCGTCGTTGATCGTGCCGAGGGTGTTCGAGATGTGGGTGAACGCCAGGAGCTTCACCTCCGGCGTGAGCAACGTATCGAGCGCGGCGTAATCGAGTCCGCCCTCGGCATCGGCGCCGAGCACCGGGATGTAGCGGACCGTGGCGCCGACGGCGCGCGCGACTTGTTGCCACGGCACGAGGTTGGAGTGGTGCTCCATCTCGGTGGTGAGGATGACGTCGCCGGCTTTGAGGTGCGCTCGGGCCCAACTGTGCGCGACAATATTAATGCTCTCGGTCGTGCCGCGTGTGAAAATAATTTCCGCGGGGTCGGCGGCGTGGATGAATTTCGCGATCCGTGCGCGCGCGCCTTCGTAGGCGTCGGTCGCGCGCATCGAGAGCGCGTGGAGGCCGCGGTGGACGTTGGAGTTGTCGCGCTCGTAATAGTGGACGAGAGCGTCGATCACGCGGCGGGGTTTTTGCGACGTGGCGCCGTTGTCGAGGTAGACGAGGGGCTTGCCGTTGACCTGTTGGTGCAAGATCGGGAAATCAGCGCGGGTGCGGGCGAGGTCGGACATGGGCGAGCGGCGGAAGTGGGAAACGGCTTAATCTTTGTGCGTCTCGGTGGTGGCCGGAAGCGGGTCGCTTTTGAGGGCGTTGAGGGCAGCGTGCCAACCGAGCGTGGCGCACTTGATGCGGGCGGGGAACGTATGAACGCCGGCGAACGCGGCGAGGTCGCTGATCTCGGCGGGCGCTTCGCCGGTGGTCACGATGTGGTGGAACTCGTCGTAAAGTTTCTGGGCCTCGACGGCGGTCTTGCCCTTGAGCTGCGTCGTCATGAGCGAGGCGCTGGCCTGCGAGATGGCGCAACCGGAACCATCGAAACTGATCTCCGCGATGCGGTCGCCATCGAGGCGCAGATGCACGCTGCATTCGTCGCCGCAGGAAGGGTTGTTGCCGTGAGCGACGCGATTGGCGGTCGGCAGCTTGCCACGGTTGCGGGGGCGGCGGTTGTGGTCGAGAATGACCTGTTGATAAAGTTCGGAGAGATCGGCGGACATGGCGGCAGGAGGGAAACTAGGTGGTGGTTGGGCGAAATTGGCAACTGTGGCGTGCGGCTTGCACGCGCGGGCAAGACCGTGAAGGTTCGCGCCATGAGTCTTTTGATCCGCCACGCCCGCGTCCTCACCCTCGCGCAACCCGCTGCGGCCGCCGTGACGACGTTGCTCGGCGGGCGCAAAGCCCGGCGCGGTCCAGCGCTCAAGGAGCTCGGCGTGATCGCACGCGGCGATGTGCTTGTCGTGGACGGAAAAATCGCCGCCGTAGGTCCGGAGTTGTCCGTGCCCGCGGACGCTGAAGTGATCGAGGCAGACGGGCGCGTGTTGATGCCCGGCTTTGTCGATTGCCACACGCACGCGTGCTGGGCGGGAGATCGCCTCACGGAATGGGAGCAAGAATTGAGCGGGGTCACGCCGGCGGAGATTTTGAAAAAAGGCGGCGGCATCCAAGCCACCGTGCGTGCCGTGCGCGAGGCGACGAGGAAACAACTCGCGGCGAGCTTGCGCGTGCGTCTCGACGCGATGCTGCGCGGCGGCACGACGACGATGGAAGTAAAAAGCGGCTACGGGCTGAGCATCGACGGCGAAACGAAAATGCTGCACGCCATCGCGCGGGCGGCGCAGGAATTTACCGGCACCGTCGTGCCCACGGCTTTACTCGGGCAAGCTGTGGAAGGCGACGTGGCGGCGTTTACGCGCATGGTCGTACGCGAGCTGTTGCCGGCGGTCTGGCACGAATTTCCAGGCATCGCCGTCGACGCCGTGAGCGCGCCGGATGCGTGGCCAGTGGAAGCTTGCGTGCGTCTGTTTGAACGCGCGGGCAAACATGGCTTGCCGCTGCGCGTGAGCGCGGATGCGGCGACTTCGACGGGCATGGTGCCCGAGGCGTTGCGGTTGCATCTGCGCAGCGTGGATCATTTGGAAAACGCCTCGAAGGCGGACCTCGTGGCTTTGGCGGCGAGCGACACCTTTGGCGTGTTCACGCCGGCGGCGAGTTTTCATGGCAAAGGCCGCTACGCGCGCGCCGGAGCTTTTGCGGACAGTGGTGGATTACTCGCGCTCGCGAGCGACTACGGCGTGGCCTCGGCGCCGACGCACTCGATGCCCTTCGTCATTGCGCTGGCGGTGCGTTACGCGGGTCTGACGCCAGCGGAGGCGATCACCGCGACCACGGTGAATGCGGCGGCGGTGCTCGGGTTGACCGATCGCGGCACGATCGAAGTCGGCCAACGCGCGGATTTAATTTTGCTGCGGCACCGCGATGAACGCTTGTTGGCGCACGAAATCGGCGGAAATCCCGTGGAACTCGTAGTGGCGGGCGGCGCTCGCGTGGTTTAAGTGCGCGGCGGCGCGGCGCGGGACGTGGAAGAAAGTTTTGCAGGCGGCGGGGCAGGTCGTTTCGATGGGGATGTGTCGCTCACGGTATTTCTTGGTCGCGAATTGATTTCCGCTTTGGGCGGGTTGGGCGTGGCGCAGGTACTCGGGCCGTGGCGCGGCGCGCGACCGGCGGAGCGACGCCCGCGGATTAAGTTTATCCCGGCGCTTTACGGCGAAGATCACGCGCACGAACACGCGGAGCTGTGTCTCCTTTTGGCTGGGCGGTGCCGATTTAGTTTTGAACGCGCCGGCTGCGGACTGGAGCCGGGCGATTTAGTGATTTGTCCCGCAGGCACGGCGCACGCCGAGGCTTTTGGGCGGCCGGGTGTGGGGTATCGGCTCGTGTGGTGGAGTTTACACGCCGGCGAACCGAGCCTGCACGCGACGCGTTACTCGAAACGCGGCGGTTTCGAAGTGGAACACCGCATGAGCTTGGCGGCGTTGCCGGCGGAAGCGCGCGGGCGCTTGGCGGCGCTGCGCGCGATGGCGAGCGCGGCACGGGCGCCGGACGTGGATGCGCTGCGCGAGGCGATGCTCACGGTGACGCTTGCGTTGTACCGCCGCGTGCTCGATGGCGGCGAGGCGCAACACGACACACGCGCGCAACTCGTGGGCCGCGCGGTGGATTTTGTGCGGGCGAACGCTGCGCGGCCGTTGGCGTTGGGCGACGTGGCGCGCGCGGTGCATGTGTCGCCGAATTATCTGACGGGACTTTTTCGCGCGGAGACGGGCACGCCGCTCGGGCGATTTATTTTGGGCGAGCGGATCGCGTTGGCGCAGCAACGCCTCGGGCGCGCCGGGGCGAGCGTGAAGGCCGTCGCGCTCGGCTTGGGTTTCGCGGATCCATTTGCGTTTAGCCGCGCGTTTAAGCGGGTGACGGGGCAGACGCCGCGGGCGGCGTTGGCGGCGCGGAGCGGAAGTTTGGCCATGGCTTCGTAAGTGCAGCTATTCCCGCGGCGAGAGCGGCGTGGTAAATTGGGCCCATTATGAGCACGCATTCTCCTTCCTCGGCGTCGAAATTGGCCCTGCTTGGCGGTACGCCGGTGGGCGAAGTGGTGTATTCGAAATTTCCTGTGTTTTCAGAGCGTGCGATTGAGCGCGTTGGCGACGTGTTGCGCGCGGGCAAGGCCGTGGGGCTCGGGCGCTTTCACTCGCCGGAAATCGCGGAGGCGGAAGACACGATCTCGCGTTATCATGGCGGCCGTCGGGTGTTGGCGTGCAGCTCGGGTCACGCGGCGTTGCAGGCGGCGCTGGCGGGTTTGGAAATTTGCTCGGGTGATGAAGTTATCACGACGCCTTACACGTGGGGCGCGTCGACTTCGTGTATTCTGCACCAGAATGCGATTCCGATCTTCGTGGATGTGGAGCGCGACACGGGCTTGATCGATCCGGCGGCGGTCGAGGCGGCGATCACCCCGCGCACGAAGGCGATTCTCGCGGTGCATATTTTCGGGCAACCGGCGAACTTGCGCCGCTTGCGCGAAATCGCCGACCGGCGTGGCTTGAAGCTCGTCGAAGACGGCAGCCAAGCGCACGGCGCGGAGATCGACGGTTTGCGCGTGGGCAACGTCGGCGATGCAGCGGGTTTTTCCTGCATGGGCGGAAAAGTGCTGCCGACGACGGAGGCCGGTTATCTCGTGACGCCGGACGAATCGGTTTTCTGGAAAGGCGCGATGATCGGGCAACACATGGGCCGCTCGCCGGAAAAAGATTTCCCGGATGCGCTGCGACCCTGGGTGGATTCGCTCGTGTACACGTATCGCGTGACGCCGTTGAACGCGGTGTTGCTCACGGAACAATTTGGCCGGATCGACGGTTGGATCGCTGAACGTCGCCGGCACGCCGACCTGTTGCGGAGTAAAATCGCCGCGGCGAAATTTTTGCGGATGCCCGACTACGCGGCGGGCGTGAAGCCGGTGTATCACTTGCTCACGATGAATTTTGATCCCGCGGCCGCGGGCGTGTCGCGCAACACCTTCGCGGCGGCGATGAAAGCGGAAGGCATGATGGCGTTTGGCTATGTGCCGTCTCCGATTCCGGATTGGGCGCGGCTGCACTGGCAAGATTACCGCGGCCCGCGCGTGTCGTGGCTTGCGGCGCTCGAGCGCGCGGGCGTGGATTATCGCGGGATGGCGTTGCCGCAGTGCCGTTGGCGCGTGGCCAACTCGATCGAGACGCGTTTTGACTTCGTCGATGCCAACGAAGAAATGGTGAGTCGCATGGCCGAGATTATTTTGAAAGTGGAGGCAAACATCGGGGCGCTGCGCGATCATGAGCGCACGGCGGGACCGACCGCGCCGGCGCGACGCTGATGAAAGCAGGCTTCGGCAAGAGCGATCTCACGCCACGCCTCGGCGTCCAACTGGCCGGCTACGGGCCGTACCGCAATCGCGCGGCGCAGGAAATCGTCGCTCCCCTCGCGGCGCGCGCGGCGGTGATCCGTGACGGAAAAACGACGGTCGTGTTGCTGAGTCTGGAGTTGTGCGGAACGCCGAGGCCCTTGGCGGAGCGGATTCGTGCGTTCGTCGCGGCGCGGCTGGGTTGCCGGGCGGATGACGTGTTTTTGTCGTCCACGCACACGCACAGCGCGCCCTCGGTGGGCGGGATGTTTGGCTGGGGCGAGCCGGATGCGGTTTACTTGGAGACATTGCCGGCGCGCGCGGCCGAGGCGGCGGTGCGGGCGCAGGCGGCGCTGACCGAGGTCGAGTGGCAGCACGCGCATGTCGCGTGCGAAGGCATCGCGGTGAACCGCGAGACGGACACGGGTTTTGCGTTGAACGCGGATTTCGCGGAGCGGATGAATCCGCTTTGGCGGCCGGCCAAGCCCGAGCAGACGGACCCGAGCGTACGCGTCTTGGCGGCTTATAGTGCGGGCGGAAAACTGGTGGGGCTGCTCCATCATTTTGGCTGTCACCCGGTCGTTTACGGGGAAAAAACCGCGGCGATTCATGGAGATTTTGTCGGGCTGGCGTCGATTCAACTGGAGGCGAAGTTCGCGGGCGCGGTGGCGATTTTTTTGCCGGGGGCCCTGGGCGATGTGAATCCAAAGTTGAATCATCGCGTGCCGCGGGAATCGCGGCGGGCGTTGAACGCGATTGCGCGTCAGTACGCCGGCGCGGTGGCGCGGGGGTTGCGTGCGGCGCGGCCGGTGGCGGGCGCGGGCGTGACGAACGCGTTGGTTAATGTGAGCGATGAAGTGAAATTCACGCGCGTGGCGTGGTCGCGGGCGCGGGTGCTCAAGCGCGTGGCGGCGTTGGAAAAAATTTTTACGGGCGCAGACGTGACGGATTTTCCGCACGCGGGCGGGTTGCCGCCGTTGCACACGCGCGGGATGGAGCTGGCGCGGTTGCAAGGTTTGCGGGCGTTGCTCACGGAGTGGCGCGGGCGGGTCGCGCCCAATCCGCCGGTGCGCGTGCACGGCGTGCAAATCGGGCCGGTGGCGTTGCTGGGTTGCGGGCTGGAAGTGTACCACAGCTTGCAGGCGGAGATTTTGAAAAACAGTCCGCACGCGGCGACCTGGGTCGTGAGCTTGGTCGGTGGCAATGGCTACGCGCCGGATGCGGCGGCGCAGCGGCGGGCGGGTTATTCGGATGATTTTGTGCCGCTGATGATGGGCGAATTGCCGTATGCGCTGGTGGATCGGGACTTGATCCGAGCGCTGGCGAAATTAGCGCGTCGGCTGAACGCAAAAAAGGCCGCGCGGTGAGGCGCGGCTTTAGTTTTCGTAAATGCTCGAGCGGTGGCCGACGGCGATAACGATGACAACGACGCGGTGCTCCTCGATTCGACAGAGTATGCGGTAGTCTTTCACGCGATAGCGCCAAAAACCCTTGAGGTCGCCGCGAAGGGCTTTGCCGAAGGCCATGGGATCGGCAGCGCCACGGATGCGTTTTTCGAGAAATCCTAAAATACTCTCTGCGGCCGATGGGCCGATTTTTTCCAACTGTTTGACCGCCTCAGGGCTCAGTTCAAAGTTCCAAAGCACGACGAGCCTCCTGACCACTCAAGGTCTTGGCTCCGCTTTTGAGGTGACGGCTCCAAGCGGCGGCGGCGGCGCGGTAGTCAATTTCGTCTTCGACGGCATCGTAGACGGAGCGCACGAGAGTGGCGAGGCGTTCGAGTTTGGCGTCGCTGGTGATGGAGCCTTGGGTGCTTTCTAGGGCGACACGCTTTATGTAGGTGGCGGGGCTCAGGCCACGTTTGCGGGCGGCGATAGCGATACGACGTTTCTCGGCGGCGGTGAGGCGGATGGAGGTGGGGACGGTCGCGGAGGCCATGCACTACAGGTGTAGTGCGGTCACGTGCGTGTCAACGCGAGGGAAGCGGCAGCTGGGCGCAAAAAAGGCCGCGCGGTGAGGCGCGGCCTGTTGAAACTCCGTGAACCGCGGTCGGTTTAGCGGCCGAGGTATTTGTCGCGGCCGAGGACGAGGGCTTCCATTTTGCGGTCGGCAATGGAGCGTTTGAGCATCCAGAAACCGCAATCGGGGTGGACCCATTTCACGCGGCCAGGGCCGACTTTCTTTTCCACGGCTTCGATGCGCGCGGCGACTTCGTCGGCGGTCTCGATGTGGTTCACTTTGATGTCGATCACGCCGACGCCGAGGGCGATTTTTTTGTCGATGTGTTTGAGGGCATCGAGGTCGCTGGCGGGACGGTGGGCGAGTTCGAGTACGAGGTGGTCGGTGTGGAGGGCGTTGAGGAAATCAAGGAGGGCCTTCCAGTTGCCCTTCTGGATCGTCTGACCGCCGTAGTTGCCGAAGCAGAAGTGGACGGCGCGCTCGGTCTTGTTGTCGATGGCGTCGAGGACGAGGTTCATCGAGGCGGCGGCGAGGGGGGCGTCTTTGGGGTTGCCGGGGATGTTGGCTTCGTCGACTTGGACGCAGGCGGCGGGGAGGCCGGGCATCTGGGCGGCGAGGACGTGACCGAGGGCCATGGTGAGTTTGTCGAAGCTGCCGTAGTGGTGGTCGAGCAACGTGCGCGCGAGCATGTAGGGGCTCGTGACGGTGAACTTGAAGTCACCGCCGGAGACGGAGGCCGCGCGTTGGCAATCGGCGAGCAAGTTGAGGGAGCCTTCGCCGAGGGCGCCGGTGACGACGCCAGCGGGCTTGCGGCGGAAACCCATCGGGTGATGGCGGGAGAATTCTTCGGTGATGGAGCGGCCGACTTGGCCGTTGATGCCCGACATGGGACGAATGAAGTATTCGATCATGCCGTTGGTGTCGGGGTGGTTGACGTCGAAGCGGTAGAGTTCGCCGTCGGTGGGCAGGTCGATGCCGGCTTGGTGTTGGATGTCGAAAACGACGCGCGTGGCGTCGATGACGGCTTGCTCGGAAGGAAGAGCCGCGAGCCAGTCCGGAACTGGATAGGAACCAACGGTGGTGGTGAGGATGCTAGGTTTAGCCATGGTGATAAGTGGGGGTGGGTGAAAAAGTGAAAGTTGAGTTGGGCCTATAAAGACCGGGGGTGGCGAGCGGGATTATGCTGATTTTTCAGCGAGGGTAGCTGGCGCGGGGCGGGTGGTGAGCCAGCGGCGAAGTTGTTTTTGGAAGGTGTTGGCGAGGGTATCGCCGGGCATGACGAGGACGCCCCAGCCGCCGCGGCCGGGGTTGATCGGGACTTCGGCGGGGATTTGGTTTTCGCACATGAGGCGATCCTCGTCGAGGACGCGAACGGCGAATTCGAGTTGAGTGGCGGGCGGCGGGCCGTCGAAGCCCGGGGAAATCGCGAGCGACCAAAAGACCGTGCAACTCGTGCGCGTGCGGGGCGAAGGCACGTGCAGGAGGACGCGGGCGTCACCGTCGGCGAAGCTCTGGCGGATGGTGGTGAAGTTGGGCAAGTAGCCGCGTTGGGTGCGGTGGTGAGCGCTCTGAAGTTTGCCGGGAGGCTCCGCGGGTGTGGCGAGGGCGGGGAAGGGCGCGTCCATCTGGAAACCGCCATCGGCCGTTTCGCGGATGTCCATCGGCGGAAGCCGGTGGTCGGCGGCTTTGCCCAATGTGGTGGCGTGGGCGAAGGCGAAATGGGTCATATCGAGGTAGTTTTCGACCTCGCGGCGCCAGCCGGTCGCGAACGCCATGGGCGGGCCCATAACGTAGCTCCAGCGCGGGTCTTCAAATTCTGGCACTTCGGGCAACGTAGCAACCGTGCCATCGGCGGCGGGCGTGGAGTCGAGCTGGACCCAGATGAAACCGTAGCGCTCTTGCACGGCGTAGGTGTGGAGGTGAGACAAGGCGAGCTTCGCGGCGTTGGGCTCGACGAGGGAGGGGATGGATTGGCAGGCGCCCGCTGGATCAAAGCGCCAGCCGTGATACGGACACATGAGTTCGCCTTCGCGGATGCAACCCGCGGAAAGCCGTGCCCCCTTATGCGGGCAAGCGACATCCGAGGCGAGCAGGCGACCTTCGGCGAAACGCGCCAAGACGAGCTCCGTCTCGAGCAAAGTGACGCCCATCACGGCGCCGGGGGCGAGACTCGCGGAGTTGGCTACGGGTTGCCAGGTGGCGCGGAGAGATTGGAGAACGTGGTCTTCGTCGAGGATCATAGAGCGGAATAAAACCCTAGCAAAAGCGACGGGGCGTGTCGTGGCGGGCCGGGCAATCAAGCTTGGCAGATCGGGCAATTAGGTTGAAATCGGCCGAATATGTTTGAACCGCTCGCCCGGCGCCCGATCGACGTCACGTTTAACGCGGCGGGGGTTTTTGTGTTGGAAAGCCGGCATGATCGCGCGTTTCGGATGGAAGACACGGCGCATGCGTTTGTGAAAGTGTTGCTCGTGGTGGCGGGGGCTGGGGTATTGGCGCACGGGACGCGACGGGACGTTTTGGAAACCGGCGCGGTGGTGTTGGTGCCGGCGGGATGTCGGCATCGGATCGAGGACACGCGGCCGATGTCGCTTTATGCGGTGTGCGTGGAGGCGCGGGTGTTGGGGGTGTTGCCGGCGAGCGCGCGGGGGCTGGGGAGCGTGCAGGTGTTCGGCCATGCAACCTGGGCGATGGATGCGCGCGCGCTGATCCGGCAGATGTTGCATGAACAGACGCTGCGGCGCGCCGGCGGGGAGGCGTTGTTGCTCGGGCTGGCGTGGCAATTGATGGGGTTGGTGTTACGTGGGGCTGGCGCGTCGAAGGGCGGAAGGGGCGCGGGACAAGCGGCGGGGTCGTTGGCCAAGGCGCGGATGGCGGCTTATGCGCGAGGACTTGAGCAGACTTTTTTCGAGGAGCGACTCATTGATGG
>CANFSZ010000005.1 GCA_947449835.1 Opitutia bacterium | reverse complement strand
GCGCGTGTTTCAGGAGAAATTCCACGATGGGCGCGGGATCAACGAGACTGTGCGGATGGGGTTTCCCGCCGGGCGTAATAATCACCTCGCACACGGCGTGCAGTTCATCGTACCGCTTCTTTAAAATGGCGCCATTTTCCGTAAAAGGCACCGTTTCATCGGCGTCGCCCGAGATCAGTAAAATCGGCACGCCGGCCTGGGCCACAACGTCGATGTGATCGATCGGGCTGTCTTTAAAATTTTGTGCGAACTCTACGCTCAGCCCGTAGCTCTCGCGCAACTCACGCCATAATTTCGCGCCCCCGGGCGTGTCTTTGTTCCGACCAGGCCAGCTGTGAATATTGAGCACCGGAGCATCTAGGTACAGAGCGGCCACATGCTCGGGGTACGTCACCGCGTAGTTAAATGCATAAAGCCCGCCGCGACTCAGTCCCTCCAACACCACGCGTCGCGCCAAGCCGTAGCGCTGCGTCACCAGCTCGTAATATCCATCGAAAATCGCGATCGCGCGCGGCGCACCGTACATGTCCTGCGCGTTGACGTAGGCCACGTGCCAGCCGCGTTCGAGCAACGCGAGATCGGCCTGCGGCTCGTGTTCAAAAAACTCAGTACGCCAGATCCACGGTTTACCAGCGGCGGGAGTTTTCGGCACGACGAGCAGCGCCGGTCGGCCCGCGACGACGAAATCGAGGCGCTTAAAACCGCGCCACGTGGACGAAGTGACGGCCGGAGTTTCCGCGCGGGAGACAGCAACCACGGCCCAAGCTAACCCCAAAAGGCAGATCCACCATTTAGTCTTCATACCCGCACCTTTGCGGACGGAACGAGTGACGCAAGCCTGCGCTCGGGATTAGGGCTTGAGCGCGACGGCGTCGCGTGACGCACTCGGCACACCCCATGAATTCCACCCCTATACCCCGCGACGCGGTGCATCTGCGCGAGCTCACTCCCATGCAGTGGAAATCTGGGATCGCGGCTTGGCTGGGTTGGCTTTTCGACGGACTCGAGTTGCATCTTTATACCTTGGTGGCGACGCCGCTCGTGATGACGTTACTCATGGCGACGAGCGCCGCCGATCCCGCCGTTAAAGAAAAGAGCGCGTACATCCAAGCTGCGTTTCTGCTCGGCTGGGCGTTGGGCGGGGCGTTTTTCGGCCGCCTGGGTGACCGAATCGGTCGGAGTCGCGCGCTGGCGCTGACGATCATCACGTATGCGTTGTGCACGGGACTGTGTGCGTTTGCGCAGACGTGGTGGCAGCTGATGATTTTTCGTTTTATCGCAGCGCTCGGCATCGGCGGCGAATGGGCGGTGGGCGCTTCTTTGCTGGCGGAGACGTGGCCGAAAGCGTGGCGGCCGTGGATGGCGGCGGTGCTGCAGACTGGCGTCAACATCGGCGTGTTGTGCGGCGCCGTGGTGGTGGGACTTTTGTCGTGGGTGTTGCCGCCGGGCTCGGAGCGCTGGGTGTTTTTGGTGGGCGTGCTGCCGGCGCTGTTGGTTTTCTGGATTCGACGTCATGTGCCCGAACCGGAAACGTGGCAACGCGCCGGAGCCAGCGCTGCGCCAAAACCGGGCGCGCTGGATTTGTTTCGCGGTTCGGTACGAAAGATCACGTTGCACACAAGTGCGGTGTGCGCGCTGGGTTTGTCGGCCTGGTGGTTGATGTTGTTTTGGCAAACCCAACATCTGCGCAAGCTGCTCGCGGACGCCCACACGCCGGCCGGTGAAACGACGCAATTAGTATCGGCGGCATTTTTCGCGTTTAATTTTGCGTCGATTTTGGGCAACTTCGGTGCGGGCTGGCTGGCGCTTCGGATTGGTAATCGGCGCGCGATTTCGGGCATGTTTCTCGGGCTAACGTTGGCGATTTTTGGCGCCTTCGTTGTGCCGCGGGATTTTGCCGCCCTGGCTTGGTTTTGGCTCCCCATAGGCGGATTTTTCGGCGGAGTCTTTGGACTCTTTACCATGTATCTTCCACCGCTTTTCCCGACCTTACTTCGCACTACCGGCGCGGGGTTTTGCTACAATATCGGACGTATCGCCGCCGCTGCGGCGTCGATCATTTTTGGTTTACTGGTCCCCGTCGGAGATTTCCGTATCTCATTACTATGCGTAAGTCTTGTCGGTGCTGCGGCGGCGATTTGGGCCTGGTGGCTCCCGGAAACGGAAGCGACCCATTAAAGGGGGAGCACAGCCCATAGCTCGCGGAGGAGCTGAAATCAATCGAGGCAGAGAAAGAAAAAATCAAAGCCACTCGGCCTTTGTTAGGTATCCTCGCTTCGAACGCGATGAGGAATAATTACGATAGATTATTCCATGAGATCACCGCCATGGAAACGGAAATTCGGCGAAATCTGATCCAAATTGAAAGACTGGAGAACTGGCTGCGTAGTATGACCTGCGACAGTCTGAACAACTACCTGACCCTCGTAAGTCCCGACCACCAACTCCTCGATCAAATCGAAACGCTTATTCAACGTTGGAAAAATGGTCTCGCCGCGCTAACCGAACAGTCCATCGCTTTTGCCCGTGATGCGCGGGTGGCTCTTAGAGAAAAAGATGGCGTAACCAAAAACTCCACGCGATGGCGGCGCTGCGCATGTCCTCAGATTTTTCTTCATGGCTAGGCGGAAAAATCGCTCAAATCGCCCGCAAAACGACAAAGATCAGTGCAGGGGAAATCTCCGCTCAATCAAAGTTGCCCGCTCTGCCCTCCTTTCGCACCTCCGCTTGGGTCGACCGGATTCTCGTTTAGAGTCCGGAAGACTGTGATCACGTTTAAAAAATCGCTGAGACTGGAGCGCGCAATTTTTGCAACGAAGGCAAAACGGAATTATTGATCAAAAACGATCGGACGCGCGCCCTCTGCGTAGAGTTGCGGAAAAAATACATCGAGGCCAATTAGGAGAAACTACGCGCTCAATTACCCCGACACGATATCGACCAACTTGATGCCACGAGGTCATCAAAGAACTCACCAAACTCTACGTCGAAACTGACCTCAAACGCCGCCAATCGGAAATAATCAACAATCCCTACGTTATTCCGCATTACGTCCCAGACCCAACACGCGGCTCCCAAATCACTCGACCGCCGCTCCAAGCTTCCCGCTCGAACCACGCGACCGCCGGAAAGCGTTCTGGCCAGCCAGCTCTAGCTCAACCAAGCTACTCCACGTATGGCGAAGCTCTACTTTTACTATTCGGCGATGAACGCCGGCAAATCCACGGTCCTTTTACAGTCGAGCTATAATTATCAAGAACGTGGAATGCGTACCCTCGTCTTTGTGCCCGCGATCGACACCCGCGCCGGCCTCGGACGCGTCCGCTCCCGCATCGGCCTCGAATCACCCGCCGAAGTGCTCACACCGACCGATAACATCCTGAATCGCGTCCGCCACGAACACGCCTCCGCCCCCGTCGCCTGCGTCCTTGTCGACGAAGCCCAATTTCTAACCCGCGCCCAAGTCGAACAGCTCACCGATGTCGCCGACACTCTCGACATCCCCGTCCTCTGCTACGGGCTCCGCACCGATTTCCAAGCGCAACTTTTTCCCGGCAGCGGCGCGCTCCTCGCCCTCGCCGATGATCTCACCGAGCTCAAAACCATCTGTCACTGCGGTCGCAAAGCCACCATGAACGTACGCCTCGGCGCCCACGGTAAAGCCGTCCGTGAAGGCGCCCAGATTGAGATCGGCGGCAACGATCGCTACGTCGCCATGTGTCGCCGCCATTTTAAGCACGCCCTCGCTGACTAATCCAAACCCCCTCATGCCCCTCGTCGCCGTCTACGATACCAAACCCTACGACCGCGACTATCTCGGCCCCGCAGCCAAGGCCGCGGGCTTTACCTGCCGGTTTCACGAATTCCGGCTCAACGTCGACAACGCGGCCCTCGCCCAAGGCGCTGACGCCGTCTGCATCTTCGTCAACGACCAAGCGGACCGCCCCACCCTTGAGCGCTTGGCCACGGCCGGGGTGCGCCACATCGCGCTACGATGCGCCGGTTACAACCAGATCGACCTCACGGCCGCCCACGAACTCGGCCTCACCGTCACCCGCGTTCCCGCCTATTCGCCCCACGCGGTAGCCGAACACAGCATCGCGCTTCTTCTTGCCCTAATCCGCAAAATTCCCCGCGCCCACAATCGCGTGCGCGAACTCAATTTCTCAATCGCTGGCCTCGTCGGTTTTGATCTTCACGGCAAGACCGCCGGCATCATCGGCACCGGGCAAATCGGCCGGCTCACAGCGCAAATCCTCCGCGGTTTTGGTATGCGGGTGCTCGCTTGCGACCCAGCGCCCGATGTTGCCTGGGCCGCGAAGCACGAGGTCACCTACGTGACGTTAAACGAACTCCTCGCCACAAGCGACGTCATCTCGCTCCACGTTCCGCTGGCTCCTTCCACGCATCACTTAATCAACCCGCAGACGCTCGACTTGATGAAACCCACGAGCGTCTTGGTGAACACCAGCCGAGGTCGGCTGATTGATACCACCGCGCTCATCACCGCGCTCAAATCTGGCCAGATCGGAGGCGTGGCCCTCGACGTCTACGAGGAAGAAGCGGGCGTGTTTTTTGAAGATCTCTCCGGCGCCGTGCTCGCCGACGATGAACTTTCGCGGCTGCTCACTTTTCCCAACGTCCTGATCACCTCACACCAAGCCTTCCTAACGCACGAAGCCCTCAGCGAAATCGCCCACGTCACCGCCGAAAATCTCCGCCGCATCGCCGCCCGTGAACCCGCCACTGCTGGCACGAAGATCTGAGCCCCTCCGTCCCATGCCCACCCCTACCCAACGACCGCTTGTCGTTTTCCATTTCGCCCTCTTTTTATTTTCCACTCTTCTCATGTCCGCTGTGACTCCCTCCCTGCACCAACTCTACCTCGGCACCTACACGCGCACCACGAGCCGCGGCATCTACGCCGCGCAACTCGACGCCAAAACCGGCGCGCTTTCGACGCCCACCCTCGTCGCTGAATTGACCAACCCTTCCTGGCTCACCCTCCACCCCAGCGGCCGCTTCCTCTACGCGATCGAGGAAACCAAACTCCCCGATGGTAAAGCCGGTGGCGCCGTCCGCGCCTACTCGATCGATCCCAGCACCCGCGTCCTCAGTTTGCTTAACCGCGAGATCACCGCTGACTCGCTTTGCCACGCCGCCGTCGATTCCACAGGCCGCATCCTCGTCGCCGTCAGTTACGGTGGCGGCCAAGTCAGTTCCTTTCCTCTGCTCGCCGATGGCCGCCTCGGCCCTCGCCAAAGCTTCATCCAACACACCGGCCCGCTCGGCCCCAACGCCAAACGCCAAGACAAACCCCACGCCCACTCCGCGACCATTTCCCCGGACAACCGCTTCGTCCACATCTGCGACCTCGGCCAAGATCGCGTGTACCACTACGCCGTCGATGTCACCCACGGCTCCCTGCAACCTACGGCTACGCCATTCACGAGCTTCGCGGCCGGAACCGGCCCGCGCCACGCCAAGTTCTCCGCTGACGGCCAATATTTTTACGTCATCGACGAACTCGACGGCACCGTGACCGCCTCGCACTACGAAACCGCCACGGGCACGCTCACGCCCTTTCAACGCATCCCCACACTCCCGCCCGATTACACCGGCGATACCAACACCACCGCAGAATTACGCGTCCATCCCAACGGCCATTTCCTCTACGGCTCCAATCGCGGCCACGACAGCCTCGCCGTTTACGCCATCACGCCAAAGACCGGCGCCCTCACCCTCGTAGAAATCGTCCCTTGCGGCGGCAAAACTCCGCGCAACTTTGCGCTCAGTCCCGACGGCGCTTGGCTAGTCTGCGCCCACCAAGGCTCTGACACCGTCAGCACCTTCCGCGTCGATCCCGCCACCGGAAAACTCACTCTTTTGCCCGGCACCAGCGCCGTTGCCCAATCCGTCTGCGTGCTTTTTACACCCTAAGCGATCGGTCCATCAAGCCGCTGCCGCAGCCTCGCATCACCGCGCCCATTTGAATCTCGGCGCGACCCGTGTAATCTCTTACCCTACCAACAACTGATGGCCAATTTCCTCGAAGACAAACGCCCTGAAAAAATCGAACGCGCCTTTCTTGTCGGCGTTCAGACCAAAGACATGGCCGCCGGCGAAGGCGCCGAGCTCCTCGATGAACTCAGTGAACTCGTCGAAAATCTAAAACTCACGGTCGTCCGCACCGAGCTCGTCCAACTCCGCACCGCCACCCCGGCCACCCTCCTCGGCAGCGGCAAAACCAAGGAACTCATCGAGCTCGCCAAAGCCGAAGGCTGCCACGTCATCATCTTCGACGAAGCCCTCACGCCCGCCCAACAGCGGAACTGGGAAAAACTCTCGGAACTCGCCGTCATCGACCGCCAAGAAGTCATTCTCCAAGTCTTCGCCGACCGCGCGCAGACCCGCGAAGCCGTCCTCCAAGTTGCCCTCGCGCGCATGGAATATTCCCTGCCCCGCCTCACTCGCGCTTGGAGCCATCTCTCGCGCCAACGTGGCTCCGGCGGCATGGGCGGCGAAGGCGAAACGCAGCTCGAACAAGACCGCCGCCTCGTCAACGACCGTATCGTCGCCCTCAAACGCGAACTCATCGACGTCCGCAAACAACGCGCCACCCAACGCCAACGCCGCCAACGCGTCCCCGTCCCCACCGCCGCCATTGTCGGCTACACCAACGCCGGCAAATCTTCCCTCCTCAACGCCCTCACCGGCGCCTCCGTCCTCGCAGAGAACAAACTCTTCGCGACCCTCGACCCCACGACTCGCCAGCTCCATCTCCGCGGCAACCAAAAGCTCCTCGTCACCGACACCGTCGGTTTCATCCGGCGCCTGCCTCACGGTCTCGTCGAAGCCTTCAAAGCCACACTTGAGGAAGTCATTCTTGCCGATTTTCTGATCCACGTGCTCGACGTCGCCAACCCCAACGCCGCCCAACACCACGAGACGACCCTCGCCGTCCTCAAAGAACTCGGGGCCGTTGAAAAACCCATCATCACCGTCTTCAACAAAGTCGACGCCGCCGACGAAGCCGCCCTCAACCGCGCCCACCTCATCGCGCCCGACGCCCTGTTCATCTCCGCCCGCTCCGGCAAAAATCTCGATCAACTCATCGCCGCCTGCCTCGAGCAAATCGCCGATGCCCTCGATGCCGTAGAACTCCTCGTGCCGCACACGCGCTACGACGTCATCGCAAAACTCCACGCCACCGGCCACGTCCAATTCGAGGAAAGCCGCGACGAAGGCGTCTTCATTCAAGGTCGTTTCGCGCCCGCTCAAGCCGGCCTATACAAAGCCTTTCTCGTCAAATAAGCCCCGCGGGCCCCGGCGCCCCTCAGCCCGCAAAAGCGAACCACTCGCGCCTCAACTTCCCGTCGGCGCCGCCCGTGCAAATATAGTAGCCCTTGGCTGCCGTGCCGTCGTGATTTTTGCCGACGCGCGAGCAACACACATTCGTCACGCACTCGATCGAGCCATGCGCGACTTTAGTGACGCCGTGATAATGGCCGGAAAACACCCCGCGCAAATTGAACTCCACGAATGGCGCGAGCAACGCCTCCGCGTTGAGCGGACGATATTTTGTGCCTGCGCCGAGTGGAAAATGCGTGAGCAACACCGTCGGCCTCAGCGGATCGAGTTTCGGTAATTCCTGCTTCAACCACGCCAACGTCTCCGGTCGCACCGTGGTGTCGCTCCATTTATTACCATCGGTCGTATCTAGCGCGACAAACTGCCAGCCGGATTCCACCCACGCGTAATTGAGCCGATTTGGAAAAACCGCCGTATAGAGCCGCGTCGTTTGCTCGAGATCATTGTCGTGATTTCCAGGCACAGGATAAAACGGCACGCGCGCCGTCGCCGCGAGAAGCTTAATCGCCGCGAGACTTTCGGTTTTACCTTTATTGGCGAGATCGCCGAGCCCCGCGACAAATGCGACGTCCGAGTGCGCTGCGACCGTACGAAACAACGTCTCAAACCACCCATCGCATTCCGCGCTCTCGTGGTGAAAATCGTTGAGCACGGCGAAGCGCACTCGCGCCGCCGACGTCGTCTGGGCCTGCGCGCGCAACGTCCCCGGCCACAAACCCGCCGCGAGCAACGCGCCCAATTGCCCGAGGGCGACACGACGCGTTACCGGAGTCGATTTCATGAGCGACCGAGCGGGCTTATTCCGCGTCGTAGATCTGCACCCGCTCCCAGTAGGCTTTGCACTTCGCGATAAACGCGAGATGGATCGGGTCGACTTGGTAAGCGTCGTGCGCGGCCACGTTTTTGCAGACGACGGTGATCGCGACCGAGAAACTCTTGTCGATGATCGGACGATCCGGCACGCCGGCGGGAGTACCACAGAAAAACTGTGAGACGGAAGGAATCGTGCCGAGCGTCTCGACGCTGGAGCGAAACTCGGCGCGTTGCGCCGGAGTGAGATCGGATTTGAGCCAGAAGTAGACGGTGTGAACGAGCATGGTGCACAAAACAGTTCAGACTTGGCGCACGGCGTCGAGCTTTGCCCGCAGATTGTAACGCTTAAAAAAATCGTGGCCGGGCTCACGCAGCGAACAGCCGGAGCGGAAACTTCAATGCGGCGGCCGGAGACTTTTGCCCTCATTCCAAAGGCCTTCAATCATGAGCGTCGTCGCCTGCGCAGGCAGACCGCGTTCGTAGCGTTCGACCAAGCTGATCAACATATCCACGGCGGTCGCGCCGATGAGTTGGCCATTTTGATAAACCCCGCTGCACGGGTGACCGCGCCGCGTGGAAGCGAGCGAGGCCACGCCGATATCGTGCGGCACACGCCAACCGCGGCGCGTGAGCAATTCGAGCAAACTTTCGCCCGCCGGAGAGATCAGCACGTCGGGCTTTTCCCGTTTCAACCAGCGAAATATCGCCGCCTCATCGTTCATGTCCTCGATCAACAGCGGCTGCGTCAGAGCAATCTCGGGGAACATCTGGGGCGCGATCAAGGTGCCCGCCTGCCAGCGCCCCTGAAAACGCGTCTGATGGATCTGCCGCAGCACGAGCCCAATTCGGCGGTACCCACGCCGATGGCATTCACGCGCCGTTTGCAGGCTCGAAAAATAGTGGTCGTTGCAGACGGTCGTCACCGTCAGCGCCGGCTGGGGCACACTCAGGCTCACGGCCGAAAAATAATCCCAGTTCAACGCCGGCAGCGCCGCGCCGTCGGCCAGCGGGCTGATCAACACACCTTGAATGCCGCGCGCCCGGAGCATTTCACTGAACCGCTCGTTCGACATCCCGTCGCGATGCAGCCAAAACTCCTCGGGGCGGTAACCGCGCAAGGTCGCCCGCTCAATCGCCCCCGTGCGCAAGTGTTGAATCGTGAGAGCAGGATGTTTTTTCCAGCCATCGGCTGAGTTAAAAGCACCGACGAGAGCCAAAACGGGTTTGTCGGTGAGCTCGCGGCCCTGCCGACGGACGCGCATCAACGTCGCCACATAAGGATTGGGTTGATAACCGAGCTTCTGCGCCAGCTCTTGGATGCGTTTCTTCGTCGCCGCAGAGATGCGCGGATGGTTGGCGAGGCTCATCGAAACCGTCGCCTGCGTCACCCCCGCTTGGGCGGCGATAACTTTCATAGTGATGCCTGCGCTCATGAGTCCCATGCGAAGATCGAGTCGCCGCCCCGTGGCAATGGAATTTTAAAACCGACCTTCAGACTTGCCGGCCGGAAACCGCTAGAAAAAATAAATTTTAACCTGTCGCTCAACTGATCACGTCACAATCTTTACGCTTCATGGCATCTCCCGCACCTCTCGGCTTCGGCATCATCGGACTCGGTCTCATCGCCGATTTCCATGCTCGCGCCATCGCCGATGCTGCCGGAGCCAAACTCGTCGCCGTCTGCGGACGCGACGCCAACAAAGCCCGCGCCTTCGCGGCGAAGTGCGGCCCGGATGTTTTTAGCACGCACGATCTCGCGACATTTTTAGCCCGACCCGATCTCGACGTCGTGTGTATCGCCACTCCAAGTGGCGCCCACCTCGAACCCACATTGGCGGCAGCCCGCGCCGGGAAACACATCGTCATTGAAAAACCTATCGAGATCACGCTCGAGCGTATGGACCAACTCCTCGCCGGCGTCGCCGCCACGGGCGTGAAATTAATGCCGATTTTCCAAGCGCGTTTCGGCGAGGGCGCCCGCACAGTGAAAGCCGCGGTCACCGCCGGCCGCTTGGGTCGCCTGACCCTCGCCAGCGCCTACGTAAAATGGCAACGGACTCCCGCGTACTACGCCGATAGTTGGCACGGCACCTTTGCCCTCGATGGCGGTGGCGCGCTCATCAATCAAGCGATCCACGCCATCGATCTTCTCCAATGGTTCGCCGGCCTACCGGCCGAAGTATTTTCTTGGAACACCCGCCGCGTACACACGGGCATCGAAGTCGAAGACACGGCCGTGGCCACGCTGCGTTATCCCGATGGCGCGCTCGGAACGATCGAAGCGACCACCGCCGCTTATCCAGGTTGGGCCCGGCGCATAGAACTCTGCGGCGAAAATGGGTCCATCGTGCTCGAAGACGATCGCATCATCCGCTGGGATTTCCGCACCGCTCAAGCCGGCGATGAGGCGGTACTCGCGGCCAAAGTCGATGATTCCATGCGCTCCGGCGCGGGCTCACCCGGTGCGATGAGTCATCAAGGCCATCTGCGGCAGATTGAGAATTTAGTCGCCGCCATCCGCAACGGTGACTCCCTTAAGGTTGACGGCCCTGAAGCCCGTAAAGCTGTCGCCCTCATCCTCGCTTTTTATCGCTCCGCCCAATCCGGCCAACCTGTCCGTCTGTAATTTTTTTAACCCCAAAAAACTCAACCCGATTCCCCATGTCTACCTCCCCCGCCCAAACCTCCGGCCAACCTTGGTGGCGTTCGCTCACGCGCGAACACTGGTTCGTTTTCAGCATCGCTTCGCTCGCCTGGCTTTTCGACTGCCTCGATCAACAACTCTTCAACTTGGCCCGCGACGGCGCGATGGAAGATCTCGTCGGCAAAGCTGAAGCCACCGTTAAAGGCCCGTACACCACGTCGATTTTTCTACTCGGTTGGGCGACCGGTGGTCTCATCTTCGGCGCACTGGGCGATCGCTACGGCCGCGCGAAAGTTCTCACCGCCTCGATCTTGCTTTATTCGGTTTGCACCGGCCTGAGCTGCCTTTCCACCGGCTTTTTTGATTTTTGCGTTTACCGTTTTCTCACCGGTATCGGTGTCGGTGGCGTCTTCGGCCTCGCGGTCGCACTCGTGGCGGACACTGTGCCCGACAAAGTACGCGCTCCGGCCCTCGGCATGCTCCAGTCGCTTTCTACCGTCGGCAACATCACCGCCGGTCTCATCGGCATGGGCATCGGCGCGATGGCCGTTCTCCCGCTCGGCCTGAAACCTTGGCAAGCTATGTTCCTCATCGGTGCGTTGCCTGCGTTCCTCTGCGTATTCGTAATGGGCCGCCTGAAAGAACCGCAAAAATGGGTCGAGGCCCGCGACGCGGGCGCGCTGAAGGGCGTCAAACTGGGCTCTTACGCTGTTCTCCTCAGTCATCCGCGCTGGAGACGCCACGCTTGGTACGGTCTCATCGCTTGCAGCGCCGGCATCATCGGTCTCTGGGGCATAGGCAATTTTCATCCCACCATTGTCGGATCCATCGTCACGGAGCATCTCAAAGCGACCAACGTCTCCCCCGAAAAGCTCGCTAGTGAAAAAGCTTTTTGGCGCTCGGTCGGCCTGTTGCTCCAAAATATCGGCGCCTTCGCCGGCATGATGACCTTCGCTCATCTCGCCCAAACCAAAGGCCGTAAATTCGCCTTCGCGCTCGCGCTCTTCGTTTCATTTTTGTCCACGGTGCTCGTCTTTAAGGGCCTCCGTGAATTCAGCCAAATGTTCTGGATGCTCCCGCTCATGGGCTTTGGCCAACTCTCGGTGTTTGCCGTCTTCGCGATTTATCTTCCCGAACTTTTTCCGACGAGTCTGCGCAGCACCGGCGTGAGTTTCTGCTACAACGTCGGGCGCATCCTCGCCGCGACGGCCCCGTTTACGATCAGCAAAATTACCGCGAGCCTCGGGGGAAATATCGAGAGTTTCCGCACCGCGGGCGTCTGCGTCAGTCTTGTGCTGCTGGCCGGCATCGCCGTCCTCCCGCTTCTGCCTGAGACCAAAGACCAACCGCTCCCCGAGGAATAACCCCGCGGAACCACGCGCGAAATCGCGCGACTCTTTTCATCGTGACCTGCCAGCCAGCGCAGGTCGTAGGTTTGCGGCGCAAGGTTGCTTCGCACGGTGCGCGTGATTAGCTTAGCTTCAGTACCGTGCGACGCCTAGACTCAAGTATCTTAGTTTGCGTAAGCGCACTTCTGACCCCGATGGTGAATGCGCAAAGCGAGACCGACTACGAACGGGCGCCGATTCACTATTCAACGACTCAGCCGCACGATGAGATCACGCGTCTGCAAGCTAGACTCAACGCGCGCACTTTCTCGCTGCGCGGCACGGAGCTCGAGATGCTGCGCACCGTCCTCGGCGAGCTCGGAGTCTCGCCCGCGAGCCAGATACTCGTCTTCTCCCGCACGAGTTTTCAACGCACCCGGATCCACCCCGATCAACCGCGCGCGCTCTATTTTTCCGACTCCGTTTATGTCGGCTGGGTGCCCGGCGGGCTCGTGGAGGTCACCACCATCGACCCCGAACTTGGTCCGGTTTTCTACACGCTAACACTCCCTGGCCCGCAGCAGACGACACCCAAAATCGAACGTGAATCAGACTGCCTACGCTGCCACGGCGGCGTGTTCGTGCGCGAAATCCCCGGCTTATTTGTCCGGTCCGTCTTCCCCGATGCCGCCGGCGATCCGCTCCTGCGGCACGGCACCCAAATCGTAGACGACGAAACGCCCTTCGCCGAACGCTGGGGCGGCTGGTATGTGACCGGCTACGAGGGCACCGCCTCCCATCGCGGCAACACCCTAGCCTCAGAGCAAGGTGAGCTCCTTCGTTTCAAACCATCTGTCGCACGCCCAAAGGAACTCTCCGCGTTTTTTGATACCACGCGCTACCTCCGGCCTACGAGCGACATGATCGCGCTCCTGATCTGCGAACACCAAATGTCGGTCCAAAACAGCCTGACGCACGCCGCGTTCGCCGTTCGCCGTATCATCGATTACCAGCACGGTCTACAAACCGCTTTCCACGAACCACAGACCGATGCCCCCGCATACGATAGCGTCCGCAGTGTCTTTGCCGGCGCGGTCCAAGACGTTGTCGATCACCTCCTCTTCCGCAATGCTGCGCCGTTGCCGGCGGGCATCATAGCCGATCCGGTTTTTATCGCCGGCTTCGCACCAAACGCTCCCCGCAGTCGCGCCGGCCACGCGTTGCGCGATCTCCAACTCACCGACCGTATCTTCGCGCAACGCTGCAGTTTTCTCATCTACTCAGAAGCGTTTCACGATCTTCCGCCCGGTCTAAAATCAAGAATTTTTGAACGTCTCAAAACAGCTCTTACCTCACGTGACCCATCTGATCGCTACGCCTATTTACCGGCCGACGAAAAAGAGCGCATCAGCTCCATTCTCGAGGAAACACTGCCCGATTTCAGTGATCCCAAAATCGTTCCTGATTTAGTCGCCCGTTGAGGCTAGGCATAAAAAAGTCGGATCCACATCGGATCCGACTCGTTAAATGAACCGGGGGGAAATTGCCCAGCGAGATTTTAGCCGAGTTTCGGCACGTCGAGCCAGCGGCGCTCGGCCCACGACTTGAGGCCGATCTCGGCGAGTTGTACGCCCTTCGCGCCCTGCAAGAGATTCCACGGGAACGGATCGCCTTTGACCACGTGCTTGAGGAACAGCTCCCACTGCACTTTGAACGCGTTGTCGAAAACGTCGTTGGTCGGCTGCGTTACCCAACCGTCCATATATTTGATCGGGCTGTCGGTATCCGGGCTCCACACGCAACGCGGCGTCATCGAACCATGCTGGATCACGCAGTTGCGCAAACCGGCCACCGCGCTGCCGTTGGTCCCGTCGACTTGGAGTGTCAGCAAATCATCACGGCGCACGCGAACCGCCCAGGACGAGTTGAAATTACAAATCACTCCATTGGTGAGTTCGAAAGTGGCGTAAGCCGAATCGTCCGCCGTGCACTTGTAGGGTTTACCCGCTTCATCCCAACGCTGCGGAATGTGCGTGGCGCCAAGGCAGGAGACCGACTTCACTTCGCCGAAAAGATTTTGGATCACATACTGCCAGTGGCAGAGCATATCTACGATGATGCCGCCGTCATCTTCCTTGCGGTAATTCCAGGAAGGACGCTGCAACTTATCGTTCTCGCCTGTGAAAACCCAGTAGCCGAATTCACCGCGGACCGAGAGAATTTTTCCAAAAAATCCCGTATCAATGAGATACTTGAGTTTCAACAAGCCCGGCAGCCAGAGCTTGTCTTGCACGACGCCATTCTTGAGCCCGGCAGCTGTGACTTCGTTGTAAAGCGCCAATGCTTCAGCGGAGGTCGTCGCCGAGGGTTTCTCGCAGTAGATGTGTTTCTTGGCCGCGATCGCCTTGCGCACGCCGACCGGACGCTGACCGGTCAGGGTCGCATCAAAATAAACCTGGTTACCCGCATCGGCCAACGCCGCGTCGAGATTGGTTGAATAACGTTTCACCCCCGCCCGCGCGGCGAGCGCCGCGAGCTTGCTTTCGCTGCGACCGATCAAAATCGGATCGGGCATGATCACTTCAGAATCACCGAGCTTGATACCGCCCTGATCGATAATGGCTTTGATGGAGCGCAGCAAATGCTGATTGGTGCCCATGCGTCCGGTGACGCCGTTCATGATAATACCGACTTTATGCGTGGTCATGGAGTGTTTGCTCAGAAGTGTTAATTTGCGGGGAGGACATGACTTTAGCCCAAAGCCCGCACTTGCGTTAGTACGGAACCGACTTTTGATAGCACGAAACTGATCTTATGTTGGCCTGGCAACCGCTTCTAGTTCAAAAAATCGAAATTCACGCGCTGGATTTCGTTCTGCGGAAACTCCAATTAAACCGGCACCGCGACGCGGAAGTCGCGCTCCACAGTCATGAATACGCTCAGCTAATTCTTTATCTTTCGGGCGAGGGCGTGCAAACCGTAAAAGGCCGACGGCGCCGCGCGCGGGCCGGCGATCTCTTTGTGATTCCCGCCGGCACTGCTCATGGTTTTTCGGTCGCAGGCCGCAGCCGCCCGTTATGTTTGGTCTTGGATTTCGAACTCGAAGATTCCGGTCGAGTGCGAGCCGCCCATCGTACGTTATCCCCTGCGACCCTCAACGAACTGCACGCCCAACTCGCCCGCGTCCCTCGCAAGGGGCGTCTTACACTCGGAGATTATCCCGCCATATTATCCGTCGTCGCTCGGCTACTCGCCCACTCTCCAGCTGAGCCAAAATCCACCCCCACGCTCTTCGAAAAACTGAGCGAACACGTACGCCGGCCGGCTCGTCTCGGCAAAATCTCACGGGATCTTGGTTATCACCCGGATCACTTGAGCCGAAAACTAAAACGCGAATCCGGTCTCGGGCTGCGCGCGCTGCGCCATCGAGTGCGACTGGCAGAAGCCCAAAGCGCGCTGCGTTCGAGCTCAAGCGTAGCCGAAGCAGCAACGAAGACAGGCTTCGAAGATCCCAATTATTTTAGCCGCTGGTTTCGGCAGCAAACGGGCCGCACGCCCAGTCAATGGCGCGGATAACGCCACTGAAACCGGACGAACAGTATACAAATCACTCAGGTTTCTTGGTGCACTGAGGCCGCGCGCCTTCGGGCAACGGCGGGATCACACCCTCGCCCGCTTTGGGCAACGTGCCGTTGAGCTCTTGGCGCCAGTGCGCGACATCGCCACCGGGGCAATACACATAAATCATGTGCATCGGTTCATCGCCGGTGTTCGTCAGTTGGTGAAAAACCGTCGGCGGCATGAAAACCGCCTGCCCGGCTTTGATCGGGCTGCGCTCCGTGCCGACGCAAATCTCACCTTCGCCTTGGACGATGAAGTAAACTTCTTCCTGCTCTTGGTTGTGCCACGGCACTTGGCCGCCCCGCGGCTCGAGAATAGAATAGCCCATGGAAAAACCTTTGGCGGCGATCGGCTGGCCGAGTTGGCCAACGAGGCCGCGGCCCCAACGACGAGCGGGAAAAGTACCTCCAGGAAGCTTGGCGAGATCAGCGATAATCATGGTGCGGATGTGTTGCGCGAGCACCGCGTCGGGCGCGAACCTTTTTTACCGTCAACTCGCCAAACCACTCCGCTCCAACAGCGCCGCGACATCCGGATCGCGTCCCATGAACGATCTAAATAATTCCAGTGGATCCGCTGAATTTCCGCGGCTCAGGATTTTCTCCACGAACTCTTGGCCTACGTGCGCGTTGAATAGGCCTTCTTTTTTGAAACGCGAAAACGCGTCGGCATCGAGCACCTCCGCCCACTTGTAGGAATAGTAACCGGCGGCGTAACCGACGGGGTCTGAAAACAGATGATTGAAGCGTTTTAAAATCGTGGGCGCCGGCGGCACCGTCGGCACGAGACACTCCGCGACCAAAGCGCGTGCCGTAGATTCAAGGTCAGCTTCATGGGGCCAGCCACCCGACCGCATGTGCAGGAGCAGATCCATTTTAGCAAAGGCCACCTGCCGCATTGTCGCACACGCGGCGCGAAATTTTTTGGCGGCAGTCATTTTTTTAAAAATCTCCTCGGGAATCGTCGCCCCGGTTTCGTAGTGCCGCGCAAAGAGATCTAGGCTCGCGCGCTCCCAGCACCAATTTTCCATGATCTGCGAAGGCAGTTCCACGAAATCCCAAGCCACGTTCACGCCGTTGAGCGACTTGATTTCCACCTCGCCCAACAAGTGATGCAGCAAATGGCCAAATTCATGAAAGACCGTCTCCACCTCGCGGTGCGTTAAAAGCGCAGGCCGATCTGCCGCCGGCGGCGTGAGATTACCACAAATATAGCCGAGGTGCGGAGCTCGACCGCCTTGAGCCGTGGGCCCGCCGGTGATCAAATAACCCATCCACGCACCGCCGCGCTTGGACTCACGGGGATGCCAATCAGCATAAAAAGATCCCACGTGGCACCCGCGCCGATCGTGCATCTCATAAAATTTTACTTCATGATGCCAAGTTTCCACCGCACCCACGGCGCGCTCTTGGACGCTAAAACCAAAAATGCGCTGCACCAATTCAAACAATCCCGCGATCACCCGCTCGACCGGAAAATAGGGCCGCAAAATTTCTTCATCCAACGCGTAACGTTCACGCCGCAGCCGCTCCGACCAAAATGCGAGCTCCCAGGGCGCCAGCGGCGCGACGCTCGTTGCATGCGTTTGCCGCGCCTTGAACTCTTCCAGCTCGCGATTTTCTCGGGCAAACGCGAGTCCGGCGCGCTGTTGAAAATCTGCGAGAAAAGCCAACGCACGCGCTCCGGTCTTGGCCATGCGACGCGCCAATACGAGATCCGCAAAATGCGTCTGCCCGAGCACCGCCGCTTTTTCGGCGCGCAAGGCCAGAATACGTGTCACCAGCTCCGTATTATCATGCGGCGCTTGTGTTCCGACGGCCGCCGCCGCGGTCCACATTTCTCGTCTTAAATCAGCATCTGCCAAATACGTCATGAACGGCTCCTGCGAAGGCATATGCAGCGTAAAACGCCACCGGGGGCACGCCTCGGACCCGAGATTTTTTTCCGTCGCATTGCGCCGCGCTGCGGCGATCGCGTGAGCCGGCAAGCCGACTAGGCGCCGTTCGTCGTCCACCACAAGTTGCCACGCGTTGGTCGCATCGAGCACGTTTTCCGCATAGCGCTGCGTGAGTTGAGCCAACTCCGCTTGAATGGCCTCGAGGCGGGCGCGCGGTGCCGCCGGCAGATCCGCTCCGGCTTGGCGAAAATCAGCCAACGTTTCGTCGACCAAGCGGCGGTGAACGCCCGTAAGCGCACGCGCCTCCGGTGTCTCGGCAAACGTGCGGAGTCGTTGCCACAGCGCCGAATTGAGCGGGATACCGGCGTAAAAGGCCGAAACTTTGGGCAACATCACGTTGTAGGCTTCACGCAAGGGCGCGGCATCAGCCACCGTTTGCAAATGTCCCACCTTGGCCCAGGCCACATTTAGTTCCTCCGTCGCGCGCTCGAGGGCCAGAAACGTTGAAGCATATGTCAACTGGGTGAGATCACTGCCAGCGATCGCCGCAATCGCCGCCTCGGCTCGTTCAACCGCCAACGTGATGTCCGGCACGATATGTTCCGCTTGTAGGGTCGACCAAGCAGGCAAGAAAGCGGCGTCCAAGAACGGATGATTGCGCATGTCACGCAGACACTCCGCACCGCGCCGGATGTCAAATCGACTCGCTCACCAACCGTACGTCAGCGCGATTGAAATAAGCCGTGGGGCCGCCGTGACCGCTGGCACTTCTTGATAATTACTATTCCAGACATTATCCGCTCTCAACGTCACGCGCGTGTGCGCAAACGCACGCGGGCGGTACGATATGCCGCATGAGCTGATCAACGTTTCATCCCCGCCAATGAGCCGAAGCGCGTTGTCCGCTTGCAGGCGCGCGGCATTATCGAGGCGTAATTCCCATTCACGATTGAAGCGGTAAACGAGGGCTGCCGTTAGGCGATACCGCGCGTAATTCAACGCATAGAAACTGGCGTCAATCGCCGCACCGCGATAATCAGCGGTTTTCGCTAGGGCGTTGAATCCGATGATCACATCCGCCTGCGCCCAACTTCGCCGCGCCACCAACTCCAAACCGGAAGTGGCCAAGTTTACGGCATTGGCCGAGCGAGCCGTAACGCCCCGGCGATAAGTCCAATCGACTAAATCGGAATCGGCCCGGTAAAAAAGAACGGCGTCGCCCGTCCAACCCGCGCGACCACCAGAGATACCCAACTCGAAGTTAGCCGTACGCTCACGCCCAAGCGCAGCGTTACCACGAAATAGACCGGCGCTAGGATTCGAATTGAGCGCCGTATAACTCGGCACCTGCGTGGCCCTTGAAAAACTCAACCACAAGCGCGACACCGCAGCAGCGCTCCATTCACGCGCCAACTCGATTACAGGAGAAACCGCTGATAAAAAACGATTTGAATCATCCAAAGTGGCGCCCACTTTGGCCGATACGCGTCCCGCGCGACCCGTCATCCAAAATTTCTCCGCGGCGAGTGAGGCCTTGGCCAACGTGCGTGTCTGATAACGGCCAAAGAGCAGCGAAGTGGATTCAATTTCGTCCGCCCACAGTTCAGCGCGAAAATCAGCCACAAAGTCATCCATGGTGCGTCGCCCTGAAAGCGCCGCCCCGCTCAGCCACGTCGTATGTTGAAAGGGATGAATCGCGCTCAGCGCAGCGTAACGATTGTAGGCGTAGTCATCTTTGTTGCGCCGATAAAAAACCGCTGACTCTAAATAATCACCGCCTGGCAAACCTGCGCGATGATTTAGCGCAAAGAGCAATGTTTGCAGGTTTTCAGATTCCGGAGACTGGAATGGCGTGTACAAATTCCGCCAACCAAACTGCTTACTTTGGTACCCAGCAAAAACATCTGTTTGGCTCGCAGAGCTGACGGCCTGCAACCGTACATTGACCCGGGCAAATGCATGGTCCGCATCCGGCAATAGTCCCTCGCTGGTTGAGTGCGCGAGTGCAACATCGGCGCCAAGTCGGGTTTGCCCAAATCGCGCGGGCGCGACCATCGCTTGATACCATGTAGTGCTGAAAAGTTGCCCGTCACCAATCGTCACCTGCGCCACTCCTCCTGCCGTAATGGGTCGCCACGTGTAAGCGACCGCACCCGAGGTCGCATTGGTCGCGGCCAAGGCAAGGGCCGCGCCCGTAACAATTTTCGAAGTGGCCAACATGTCGAGAGCGACGGGGATTTCGGCCAGGTAGTGACCCGTTTGTGGATCGCTCAAAGAGATGCCGCCTAATTTAACGCCAACCGATTCAAACGTGCCGCCACGGATGGTGAGGTCGGCTTGCGCCTCACCGAGATTACGCGTCTGCACATCGACCTGCGGTTCAAAACGCAACGCCGAGACCGGCATGGCGAAGGACCCCGCCGAGGCCTGATTAGCGATTCGATCCGAGAATACCCGCACCTCCGCCAGCACCGCGGGCCCGTCCTGCGCAAAGCCCAGCACCGAACCCAAAACAACAAAGGCGGATAAAATAGAAAGTCGTAGAGCTCGCATAGAAAGCAGTGGTAAATACAAAATATTTTTTGAGTTTACCAACGAAATTAAGCCAAAAAAACACCTCCCAAGCGGAGGTGTTAGAAAGAAAGGCTAAAATCGAGCGCGCGCTTACTCGCCGTCGTTACCGATGGCTTCAACCGGGCAACCTTCGAGCGCCTCCATGCAAACCGCGATTTCATCTTCGGCCACGGGCTGCTTGTGCACGTAGGAGTAGCCACCTTCGTCATGGCGCGTGAAGAATCCGGGAGCCGTTTCCCGGCAAAGATCACAATCGATGCATTGCTGATCGACGAAGAACTTACCTGCTGTGTTTTGCGCCCACTTGTCTGCTTTATTAGCCATATTTGGTGGAGGAAACTCTGCGCAGGAATCCTGTCAAGCGGACGTCCCTGTATCACCAAAATCACGTTTCGGGCGCAAAAGGCAAAAGTCCGCCTTTCGACATGCGCTGACTTGTGTTTTAAGGCGATGAAGTTACCGGTATTTGCCAATCCATGTTGTCTGACCGTTCATATATGCGCGCCCCCTCGACTGAGCGAGGGACTTCAGCTCACGTTTGGTTAATCTCATCAGTGATCGCGGGCTACGTGCTGCAGCTTTTTTTCC
This sequence comes from Opitutia bacterium, assembly GCA_947449835.1. Classification (GTDB taxonomy): domain Bacteria; phylum Verrucomicrobiota; class Verrucomicrobiia; order Opitutales; family Opitutaceae; genus Tous-C4FEB. The sequence continues at coordinate 62,075 of CANFSZ010000005.1, read as the reverse complement.
AATTTCTACAGGCAAGGCCAGGGCCGGATTTATTTCAGCGGGTAGCACTCAGTGGATTTAGTCTTAGGGAATTTCGTCTCTGGACTTTGTTAACCCATGGCTGGGTGCACGACACCCACAATATCCTGCAAATCATCATGGTCGTGGCCGGCCTGATCTTTTTGGGAGGTGAGTTACTAAAATCGATAAGCCCGCGGGTATTTTTGATTTTATACGGTACATCAATCGTAACAGGCGGTTTGTTCTGGTCTGTGATCCACTGGCAAACGGGCGGTGTACTAGCCGGCGCCACTGCCGGAATCTGTGGACTTCTTGCCTACTTCGCCTGGCTAAAACCCGAAATAGAACTCCGGTTTCTTCTGTTTTTTTTCATCCCGGTGGCGATAAGGCCAAAAATTTTCGTGATGGCGCTAGCCGGTGTCTCTCTGGGGGCCTCAATTTTTTATGAGATCTATGGAGCTGTTGCCCCCTTCGCCTACGCGCCTTCCTCACATTTCGGGGGATTATTCGCCGGCTGGCTCTATTTTAGTGTCAGCCAAGGAGGTCTAGGATATTTTTTTCGATCGCGAGGATCTAATCCCGCCTCATTCTTTAACCATAACCAAGGGGTAAAAACAGCTGAGCCCACCCTGCTAACTACCCCCACGTCGTCAAAACAACGGGAACACCTGCGCGCCGAAGTGGATCGCATACTCGACAAGATCAACAGCACCGGCCTGAACTCCCTCACACGTGACGAAAAAGAAAAGTTAAATCAGGCCAAAAATTTAAGGCCCTAAAAACATCCATCTTCGACCAGTTAGAGTAGCCGCACCTCTGCTTCGGCCTCTAAAAATAACTAAACTTTACCCCGTATCATCTTCAGTAAAATGAATCTGAATAAATTTAAAAAAGCCTGGTTTTATAGTCTCTTAATTTACGTCCTCAGCGCCACCAGCTTTTTGTTGGCATCCGACCGTAAATTCAGCACCTCAACCACGCTCTCGACGGAAACCAAAACCCTCATCCAACTTCTCGAGCAAGCCCACTACAACCGCGACGCCGTCAAAAGCTCCGACTACAATCAAGTGATCGCCGATTACATGGGCGAGCTCGATGGTCAGCGCCTCTTCTTCCTTAACAGCGACAAAGCTGGTTTCGTCTCCAAATACGGCAACAGCGTCTACGAAAACGCCTCCTATCTCGGCAACATCGACGCTGCGTATCAGATTTTTTCTACCTACGAGACTCGCGCCGAAACTCGCATCGCATGGATTTTCGAAGAGTTAAAAAAAGATTTCGATCTCAAAACCAACGCCACCTACCGCAAAGACCGCACCAAATCCGACTGGCCGGCAAATTTCGCCAACTCAGATGAACTCTGGCGCGACCGCCTCAAACTCGAACTCATCGACGAGCTCCTGAATAAAAAAACGATCGAGGAAGCCAAGACCACGGTCCACAAACGCTACGAGCGCATGCTCAAAAATCTCGCCGAGATAGAAGGCCGTGACCTAGCCGAAATTTACCTCGGATGCATGGCTCGCCTTTACGACCCGCATTCCACCTATTTCTCCGCCGAAACCTTCGAAGATTTTGGGATTCAAATGAAACTTCAACTCGTCGGCATCGGCGCGCTCTTGGGCGTCGAAGACGATAACTGCTACGTCAAAGAAATCGTTCCCGGCGGTCCCGCCGATCTCGGTCGCGAACTCAAACCCAACGACCGCATCGTCTCAGTCGCACAAACTGGCGCCGAGCCCGTCGAAGTCATCGGCATGAAATTGCGCAAGGTCGTGGACATGATCCGTGGTCAGAAAAACACCCAAGTGCGCATCATCGTCCAGCCGGCCGATGCGACCGATCCCTCCGTCCGTAAAGAAATCATCATCAACCGCGATGTCGTTAAACTGAATTCCGCCCGGGCGCATTCCGCTATCTTCCAAGTCCCCACCCCTTCTGGCGGCAACCAATCCCTCGGCGTCATTTCCTTGCCAGCCTTCTATGGCCCAGCGGAAGACGGCGATACGGACAGCGATGGCGAAAAAACCGGCGCCACTAAAGATGTCGCCCGGCTCATCGAGCAGCTCAAAAACGCCGGCATCACCGGCCTCGTCCTCGACCTGCGGCGCAACGGCGGCGGCTATCTGACCGAAGCCATCGACCTCGCCGGTTTATTCATCCGCCGCGGCCCGATCGTGCAGGTAAAAGACTACTCGGGAGCAATCCAAGTCGATAGCGACAAGTCCGCCAACATAGCCTACGAGGGACCGCTCGCCGTGCTCGTGGATCGCTTCAGCGCCTCCGCTTCGGAAATCGTGGCCGGCGCACTCCAAAATTACGGCCGCGCCGTCGTGATCGGCGACACCTCGACCCACGGTAAAGGCACCGTCCAGACCGTCATGGAGATGAAAAACATCTCCCGCCTCCTCGCCAGTTCGCCCGCCAAAACGGGCGCGGCCAAAATCACTATCCAGAAATTCTACCTTCCCGGCGGCGCCTCCACCCAACTCAAAGGCGTCGTTCCCGACATAGTCCTGCCCTCAATCGACGATTACCTCCCGATCGGTGAAGCCGCCCTGCCCCACGCGCTCGTCTGGGATCAAATCCCTACCAGCTTCTACGACGGCAGCCCCTTAGATACCAAAATTCTCAGCCCACTCCGCAAAGCCAGTGTCGCACGCCAATCTCAGCTCGAGGAATTCACCTTCCTCAAACGCAACATCGAGTGGTTCAAAAGCCGCCAAGAACAGAAACTCGTCTCGCTCAACCTCGAGGAGCGCCAACAGCAAAAACTCTCCGACACCGCTTTCCGTAAAGACATGAAAAAAGAACGCGAGCTTCTCGCGAAGAATGATTTCACTTTTAAGGAATACCGCCTCGGCCCGCCGCCAGCCCCACGCATCAAAGCTCCCAAAAAAGACGACGATGAAGACGCTGAGACACTTTCCGAGGAAAACGAAAGTTACGGTAAAGTGGACATCCACCTGCGTGAATCACTTCGCGTGATCGTTGACGCCATTGAGCTTGGTAAAAACCGTGAATCTTGGGCGACCAATCGCCCGCCCCTCACCGCCGATAGCAAAGGCTGAAGAGGCTCAAGCGCCAGGAGCGCCAGGTTTCCATGCAAAAATAAAACGATCGCGGCCGGTCAAATCGCGGCCTGATTCAATCCGCACAAAGCCGTGCGCGGCGGCGAGCGTCATCAATTCGGCATGTTGGGCGATGCCCGTCTCCAATGCCAGCAGACCGCCCGGCGCCAAAAACGGCGAGGCCGCGCTGATGATCTCGCGTAAATCCACCAGCCCATCGAGACCGCCGACCAGCGCCGAGCGGGGCTCATGACCACGCACCTCAGGCGCAGCCGCGTCGGTCTCTGCGTCGGTGAGATAAGGTGGATTCGAGACAATTAACTCAAAGCGATCTTCGGGCTGGAGCTCCTTAAACCACGCGGAGTTTACCAAACGCACCCGCGGGCCGAAGCCAGACGCGAGTACATTTTCCTCAGCCAAGGCCAAAGCCTCTTCACTCACATCAACCGCCGTGACCCGCGCTTCTGAAAACGCCTTAGCGAGCGCCAAAGCGATGGCGCCCGTTCCGGTTCCGAGGTCCAACACGCTCTGGGGCAGTTGCAAGCAAAGCCCAACAATTTTTTCGATCAACAGTTCGGTCTCCGGACGAGGAATCAACGCCCGCCGATCAACCTTTAATTTTAGTCCACCGAATTCAACCGTGCCGATGATGTATTGCAGCGGTTCCCGCTGTGAACGGCGCTTCACGAGCGGGCGGATTTTTTCCAATTCCGGCTCCGTCAGCACACGCTCAAACTGCAAATAAAGCTGCATCCGCTTCAATTCGAGGGCGTGGCCGATGAGCAGTTCGGCATTTAAACGCGGCGATTCGACGCCACGGGCCGATAAAAACTCCGACGATTTCTGAATAATTTCTAAAACAGAGGGCATATTAATCTTCGTCGTCGTTGTGGGCGCGGTGAGGCTCGAAGGTATGTCCGGTCAGCGTCGCGAGCTTGGCTTGATAATCCGCTTTTTGGAGCGCGGCGATTATCTCGTCGATCTTGCCTTCCATCACTTGCGGCAGGCTGTAAAGCGTGAGCCCGATACGATGCTCGGTGACACGATTCTGGAGAAAATGGTACGTGCGGATGCGTTCGCTACGGTCGCCAGAACCGATTTGGTTGCGTCGCACGGCCGCGTATTTGGCGTGCTCTTCGTCTTGGCGGCGCTGGAGGAGCCGTGAGCGCAAGACCGTCATCGCCTTGGCTTTATTTTTAATCTGCGAGCGTTCGTCGGCGCAGGTGACGATAAGGCCTGTAGGTTTATGAAGAATCTGAACCGCTGAATCCGTCGTATTCACGCCTTGTCCGCCGGGTCCACTCGCCCGGGCGACTGTGATTTCGAGATCTTGCGGATCGACGACCACGTCGACTTCTTCGGCCTCGGGCAACACGGCAACCGTAACAGTCGATGTGTGGATGCGACCGCTAGACTCGGTGACGGGCACGCGTTTCACGCGTTGAACGCCACTTTCAAATTTCAGTTGTTTGTAAACATCTGTTCCGGTGATGAGAAAAATGGTTTCTCGGAAACCGCCACGTTCGGAGTAGCTCGTGCTCATCGGCTGGATTTTCCAACCCTGCGCATCCGCGTAGCGGTGATAAACGCGGGTCAACTCTGCGGCGAAAAGCGCCGCTTCCTCGCCGCCCGTTCCGGCGCGAATTTCCATAATAGTATTACGCGAATCCGTCGGCTCGGGCGGGATCATCGCCAGTAAAACGACTTCCCGTAATTCCGCGGCGCGGCGTTGTAACTCGGGCAACTCGGCGGCGGCGAGATTACGCATTTCTGGGTCGGCCTGGGCATCGCGGCTCAAATCTGTGGCTTCGATCATTTCGCGTTCGATGCGCTCGTGGAGTCGGAAATCGGCCACGAGTTTTTGTAATTTCTGATGCTCGCGCATTATTTCAGCGGCACGCCGCGAGTGAGCGTAAAAACTTGGCTCCGCCATTTGCGCATCGAGTTCATCGAGGCGGCGTTGAAAGGGAGCGATATCAGGCAGGGAATCCATGGAACCGGACGTTTAGACGGTGAAGATTTGCGAATTGCGCGAGCGGCCGGGTGCGGCTTGTCTGCGAGTCAGCTCCGCGCGAGGCAATGCTTGCCTAGCGGTGTTGATCTGCAATGGCCACGACGCTCTTCACTCAAAACATCATCGCCTGCATCTGGGATTTCGACAAGACCTTAATCCCCGAATACATGCAGTCGCCTCTATTTAGGCGCTACGGCATCGACGAAGCCACGTTTTGGGGCGAGACCAACGCCCTCGTCGGCCACTATAAAAAACGCGGCTACCATCTCTCCCCCGAGATCAGTTACCTAAACCATCTTCTCACTTACGTCCTCGCTGGACCCATGGCAGGGCTCAACAACGAGAAACTCCGCGCGAGCGGTCGCGAAATCGGTTTCTATCCCGGCCTGCCCGATTTTTTTGACCGCGCCAAATCATTCGTCAGCGAGCGCCCCGAATATCAAAAACACGAAATTTCGCTCGAACATTACATTGTGAGCACCGGATTGGCCGAGATGGTACGGGGAAGCGCGATTGCCCCGCTCGTCGACGGCATTTGGGCCTGCGAATTCATCGAAAATCCGCTGCAACCGGGTTTCCTGCGGCAAAAAGAACTCTCCCTCGACGCCGCCGCCGAGATCGCACAAATCGGTATGGTCATCGACAACACCACCAAGACCCGCGCTATTTTTGAGATCAACAAAGGTACGAATAAAAATCCAGCCATCGACGTAAATTCCAAGATGGCCGAGGAAGATCGCCGCATTCCGTTTCAAAACATGATCTACATCGCCGACGGTCCGAGCGATGTGCCGAGTTTCTCCGTGGTCAAAGGTAATGGCGGCAAATCCTTCGGCGTGTACAATCCAGCGAAGCCCGAGGAATTCGCGCAAAACGACCGCCTCCGCCAAGTCGGCCGCATCGATCATTACGGCCCCGCCGATTACACGGCCCAGAGCAGCACCACACAGTGGCTGCGCATGCACATTCACCAAATCTGCGACCGCATCGTCACGGACCGTGAAGCCGCCGTCGCCGCCAAAGCCTCGCGTCCGCCCCGCCACCTCAACGCTTCGCCCGAGGAGGAAGCAGCGCGCCGCGCCGCCGCCCTCGCGCCAAAACAAGCTTCGTTTTTGGAATAAATCTTAAAATCCCGCGCCCCCTTCTGCCTTGGTTGGTCAGCCAAGCTGAGCCGGTATAGATCACCGGGCCCCGAAAATTGTTTTCGAGTTCCAGTAACGGGTCATCGCCTCGCTAAACTCAGCAGTAAAAAAGCACCGTCAAGTTAAAGGACTGACCACCGAAGGATCGATCGGGTTGATCTGCCTAGGCGTAGATTTCGGTGCGACAGAATTCGCGTTCTGCTGGTCGGGGTTTGAAGCCGGAGCAGTTGCATTAGCTGCACCGGAGGCCGCGCCCTTAGCCGCGGCGTTTTGGATCGCTTCCACATTCACTTCGATGCCCGAACTCGCGGCCGTCGCAACCGCCACATTCGTAATCGCACCGGTGACTTGCTGCGCGGCGGCCGGATTCACAGCACTCAATGTTTGCACCGCGCCTTGCACGGCGACCTCAGTGAGCGTCGCCACCGCGTCGCCCGTCGCCGCGCCAAAGACGGCTGAGGTCGGCGTAGCAACCTCTTGAATCGCCTGCTGCATGAAATTCGCCGCCTGCTACAGCAAGGCCGCCGAGGCCGCATTCAAAACCGAAGCCTACACGGCCAAGGCCGAAGCGGACGTTTCTACTAGGCTCGAGCGCATCGAGACCTGCGCGGCGACGACCGAGACTGCCGTCGCGATGTCCTGAGCGAGCGCGGGATTCGATGCGATCGCCGCGGCCAACGTAGTCGTAGCCGCACCATTCACCGAAGATGTCCCGACGGGAATCGACAAACTCCTGCCGTCACCAAGATCGAGCGTGACCTGCCCACTCAACGTCGCGATCGAATAGCCCATGACATCGACGCGGACGGCATAAACCGTCCCACGCGCCGCCGCGACGCCTTTGGGCGTACGCACGCCGTAGCGATTGATCGGCTTTCGCGCAGTATCCAGCGTGGAAAGCACTTTACCCAGTTTTAAATTCAACGTGACCGTCTGCTCGGTCATGACATCGCCGTTTTTGACCAGCTATAGTTTTTCCCCCACTAAAGTCGATGTAGGGTTAACCGTAACGATGGCGCCCGGCAATGTCTCTATCGTCAGCTCAGAGCCAACCCCCGTTGTCACACTGGCGCCCTTGGGAATCAAAGAATTTACCGCGAACCGAATCACCGCGCTACCACCGGCGAGCGTCATTTAGGCCACCCCTGTCGCCTTGATCACGCAGGCCTCATAAGCGTAGGCCAAACGGGTGATGCAGATTAAAGCACCATCATCAGAAGCACGAGCGTGGAAAAATTTATCGAGGCCACCCCACGACGAAGAACCCATGAAGCGTGACATTCCAAAGCAATTAGCGCTTCCCGAATTCAGACAGAAACATGCAGCGGGCGACTGACAACTTCAGCCGCCCGCAGACCTTAAACGGTTCGCCACTAGATCTCGACCTAGTGCGCTCAACGCGACGCGAGGGCTTGCGTGCGGATATGCAGATCGGAAGCGATGTTGCCCACGCGCATCGCGTAGTCGTGACTGCGGCGCGGCGCGCGTCCGCGTAGGGTTGCGTAAAGACCGGCGTTCCACGCCAGCGCGACGTTATAGACTGAAGGCTCTAGCCCATTTTTCACCAAACGTTCGCATATCCAATTATAGTGCTGCGCGGCCACATGATCCGAACAGCGCCGATCCAAGGCATCAGCAAATGGACGCTGCGTATGTTGCGACCACGTTTCCGCGCGAAATTGATACGCACCCAGTTCACCACACGGCCCAGGCCGTTTCAAATCGCGGGGATTTTCAATCTGATGAATCGCTTCGAGCGTGATAGCGCGGGGCAACGCCGATACCGGTGTGGAACTCAAACCAATCAACGCGAGCGAAGTCCAAAACCAAACGACGCCGCGGGTTTTTTTTATGCTGGGGATAATCGTGTTCACCCTACCATCGACCTAAACGCGCAAAAGTAAGTTCGCGGGAAATTCCACAAAATCTCTCGTTCACCGAGGAACCGCACCGCACTGCATTTTGCACGACGCAGATTCGCTCATGATTCAATGTCTTTTTATATGATACGTAATTGCGTTAACACAAAGCCTCACCCACTAACTAAAAATCAAAGCTCGTACGCGGCGAGGGCTCCGGCCCATCTTGAACAATCCTCGTTTTACCCTGCCTCCCATGAAATCCACCCGACGTAATTTCCTGAAATCCTCCCTCGCCGCCTCCGCCACCGCAGCGCTAGCCACGGGCATCAGCGCCCGTGCCGTCCAACCCAGTCCATCCGCCGCGGCCCGTGATTATTACGAATTGCGCGCGTATCGCTTAAAACCCGACACCTCTAGCGCCATCCTCGAAAACTATCTCGAGAAAGCGCTCATCCCCGCCCTGAACGCCCGTGGTCTCGCCAACGTCGGAGTCTTCACCGAGGTCGAGGTGGACAAGAAAGCCATCACCGCCAAACCGAAGATCGGCACGCTCACGGCACCCGTCGCGATCTGGGTGCTCATCAACCACGCGTCACTGGAATCATTCACGCAAATCAGCGCCGAGCTCAATGCCGACGCCAAGGTACAAGCCGCGGCCCCCGAATATTTCCAAACGCCAAAATCAAATCCGGCCTACGAGCGCGTCGACACGTGGCTGCTGCGGGCCTTCTCCGGCATGCCCAAACTCGCCATTCCGGCATTTTCCAAAAATAAAACCTCTACCCGTATTTTCGAGCTACGTGATTACGAAAGCCACAGCGAAGAACGCGCCCTGAGCAAAATGGCCATGTTCAACGACGGCGAAATTCCGCTCATGCAAGACCTCGGAATGTCGCCGGTATTTTTTGGCCAAGCCCTCGCCGGCCCCAACCTACCCCACCTGCGCTACATCACCTGCGGTCCCGATCTCGCCACACATCTCGGTAACTGGAAAAAATTTGGTACCGACCCGCGTTGGATCAAAATGAAGGATCAACCCACCTACAAAGATAACACGTCTAAAAACACCGCGCGCTTCATCGTTCCCACCGCGTATTCCCAAATCTAAGTCCGCTTGGGTGCTGCCCGACGCGCCTGACCCGCGCAGCTGCAACCGCTAGCCAAACCGCTCGCCTTTTAGGCCAGCGTTTTTTTTGCGTCCGCTCGAAGCAGCAACCTCCGCTTGCTCCACTACGGTGAACGCGGTTGGCGAAGTAACCTCGTGAATCTCGGCCCAACACTTAATCCTCCGGCGTCGCGGACACCATCCATCTGAGCACATACCGCCGTTCTTAAGTAAAACCCTCGCCACCGCACGCCGAGCCTGCTCGCTTTTCGTCGGCTCAGTTTACCCCACTCCACCCAATGCATTGGTCACAGACTTACGCTCCCCTGGGCGGCATCGGCGTTTCCGCACTCGTCGCCGCGATTCCCGTCATCATCCTCCTCGGCCTGCTCGCGTTTTGGCATGTGCGGGCTCACCTCGCGGCGCTCATCGCCCTAACACTCGCTGCCGGTGTGGCCGTAGGCGTCTACGGCATGCCATGGAAACTCACGCTCGCCGCCGCTGGCTACGGCGCCGCTTTCGGACTCATGCCGATCGGGTGGCTCATCCTCAACGCGATCTTCATTTACCAACTCTCCGTCGAAACCGGCCAGTTCGCCGTGCTCCAACGTCAGATTGCGGGCGTCTCCGGTGACCGCCGCATTCAAGCGCTGTTACTCGCATTTTGCTTCGGCGCCTTCATCGAAGGCGCGGCAGGATTTGGCGCGCCAGTCGCGATTTCCGGCGCGTTGATGATCGGCCTCGGCTTCAAACCCCTCGAAGCCGCCAAACTCGCTCTCATAGGCAACACCGCGCCGGTCGCTTTCGGTTCGCTTGGCATTCCCATCACGACACTCGCGCCGCTCACGGGTCTCGACGTGCTTTCGCTCAGCGCGATGGTGGGCCGACAACTCCCTTTCTTTTCGCTGCTCGTCCCGTTCTGGCTCGTCGCCGCCCAATGCGGCTGGCGCGGCATGATCGCGGTCTGGCCCGCGTGCCTCGTCTCGGGCGCGACCTTTGGTACGATGCAATTTTTGGTGAGTAATTTTCACGGACCGTGGCTGGTCGACATCATGAGCGCTGCCGTCGCGATGTTCGCGGTCGTGGTGTTGATGCGCTTCTGGCGCCCCGCCGAAGAATCAGTTAACCCGCATGCACCTGAAGCCGCAACCGCGGCAACCGCCGCGACCGGTGCGACGGCTCATAAGGCGGCGTGGATGGCTTGGGTTCCTTGGGGTTTTCTCACGGTTTTCGTATTCATCTGGGGCCTGCCGCAGGTGAAAACGCAGCTGAATCAGGTATTCGCCCCCGAGTTCAACGTGCCCGCGCTTCATCTCGGGGTGGAAAAAATGCCTCCCGTCGCACCCGCGCCTACGCCGGAAAAAGCGGTCTTCGTTCTGAACCTACTTTCCGCCACAGGCACCGCGCTTCTACTCGCGGGCCTCAGCGCGGCGATCGCGCTGGGCTTGAGTCTGCGTCGCACCGCGCAAATTTATTGGCAAACGCTGCTGCGCGTGCGCGTGTCGTTGCTCACGATTTCCGCCATGCTGGCGCTCGGGTACACGACGCGCTACAGCGGCACCGACACGACGTTGGGATTGGCTCTGGCCAGCACGGGTTGGTTGTTTCCGTTTTTCTCGCCGCTCATCGGCTGGCTCGGGGTCGCACTCACGGGCAGCGACACGTCGTCCAACGTGCTTTTCGGCAACCTCCAAAAAGTCACCGCCGAACAACTCGGCTTTTCCCCGATCCTCACGTGCGCGGCCAACAGCTCGGGTGGCGTCATGGGTAAAATGATCGACGCCCAGAGCATCGTCGTCGCGAGTGTCGCCACCGGTGGCCATCCGGAGAGCCCCGCCGCGGGCACGATTTTGCGCGCCGTCTTTTGGCACAGCATCGGCCTTGCCGTGCTCGTGGGTCTACTCGTGATGCTCCAAGCTTATGTCTGGCCCGGGATGATTCCGGCGCTGAAACCCTGACTCAGCCTCGCGCGGCGAGCGTCTTCCGCACCATCCGCGCCATCGACTCCTCGGGATTTAGTTCGGTCACACGGGCGAGGTCGACCCACGCCAATTCTTTCGACTCGTTCGCCGCCCGCACCAGCGGCTCGCCCGCGTCCGCTTCGAACATGAAACGCACGTCGTAGTGCCAATGCGCCGGCTCGGTCTTGCGCGCCGGAATCCAGTGGCGATCGACGTCGAAAATAGTTCCCTTCACCAGCCGCAACGTCGTGAGTCCGCTTTCCTCACGGCCTTCGCGCAACGCCACCGCGAGCAAATCGCCGTCGCCATCGGCGTGGCCACCGAGTTGCAGCCACTTTTCCAACTTCAAATGATGCGTGAGCAAGGTCCGGCCCCTCGTGGCATCGACGATCCACGCCGAGCCCGTGAGATGTCCCGGCCCGCACGTGCGCCATAAACACTGCGGCTCGGTCTCGATGAAGCGCAGGGTTTCCGTGACCATCGCGGCTTCGTGCGCCTCCAGCGAAGTTCGCGCGTAGCCCGTTAATAATTCCCGGATTTTTTCGTGCATCGCAGTTCGGCTTAGCGCGTGTCGAACCACTTCGGCTCCAGCTTCGCCTCGGCCGCCAGTGCGATCTGCGCAAACACGTCGTCGACAGTATTAGCCACGCGAAACAAATCCATGTTCGAGGGTTTGAAAAATTTCTCGGCGAGCATCTTTTCGAACAACCGCAACAGATCGTCGTAAAAGCCATCTTGGTTTAGAAACACGCAGGGTTTTTTGACCACGTGTAATTGGCGCAACGTGAGGATTTCCATAATCTCCTCGAGCGTACCAAAACCGCCCGGCAACGTAACAAAGGCGTCCGCGCGCGTCTCCATGAGGAGCTTTCGCTCGCGCATCGTGATCACCGTGATGAGTTCGTCGGCCTCGTCGAAAGCCAGCTCGCGCGCCTTCATGAAATCAGGAATCACCCCGACCACCCGACCTCCGTTCGCCTTCACCGATCGCGCGATCGCGCCCATAAGGCCGGTTTTTCCGCCGCCGTAGACGAGCCCCCAACCCTGCTCCACCATGAGTTTCCCCAGCTGCGTCGCGGCCGTCGCATATTTAGGATCAACTCGGTCGCTTGAGGCACAGTAAACGCACAGTAATTTGCTCATAAGTTTGTTTAAGACCGAGGATTGAGCCTCGACCTGAGAAACGCCAAGCTCTGTTCAACGAAATTCATTTCGCTTCCATTTACTTAAACCTTCCCCTTGGCACTTTCTAAAACCTATCGCGGCCGGCTCGCGCCCTCGCCCACCGGGCATCTCCACCTCGGTCACGCCCGCACGTTCTGGCTCGCCGCCGAGCGCGCCCGCGCCGTCGGCGGCACGCTTTTACTGCGCAACGACGACCTCGATGCGATCCGCTTCCGCCTCGATTTTGTAGCCGCGATGCTCGAAGAGCTGCGCTGGCTGGGTTTCACTTGGGAAGAACCGATCATCGCCCAGAGCCAACGTCTCCCGCTGTATCGCGCCGCGCTCGCCCGCCTCCACGCCGCGGGCGCGATTTTTCCCTGCACGCGCACGCGTCGCGATGTGCTCGACGCCATCGGCGCCCCACACGAGGGCGGCGATAACGACGAACCGATTTACCCGCCGCAATTTCGTCCCGCGCTCGACGCCCCGCTCCCCCCACTCACAGACACGCTCGCCGTCAACTGGCGTTTCCGCGTGCCCGATGGCGAAACGCTCACGTTTCAAGACCAAGCCCTCGGACCGCAAACCGCCACCGCCGGCCGCGACTTCGGCGACTTCCTGGTCTGGCGCAAAGACGGCGTCCCGAGCTACCAACTTGCCTGCACCGTCGACGACGCCGACCTCCGCATCACCGAAGTGGTCCGCGGCGCCGATCTCGTGAAAAGCACCTTTCGCCAGCTCCTTCTCTTCCGCGCGCTCGGCGCCCCCGCACCCGAGTTTTATCACGCCCCGCTGATGCTCGACGATGCCGGCGTCCGCCTCGCCAAACGCCACGACGCCCTCAGCCTGCGCGCCCTGCGCGAACAGGGCGTGACTCCCGCGCAGATCATCGAAACCTTTCGCCACGCCCCCGCATGAGCCTCCCCAAAATCGGTATCCTCAACATCTCAGATCGCGCCAGCGCCGGCATCTACGCCGACGAACCCGGCCAGGCTTGTGTCGCCCTATTGCGCACGTGGCTCACGACGGAATTCGAGCTCGATTATAAAATCATCCCCGACGAGCGCCCGGTCATCGAAGCTGAACTCCGCCGCATGGCCGACGAAGCAGGTTGCGCGTTCATCGTGACGACCGGCGGTACCGGCCCCACGCCCCGTGACGTCACGCCGGAAGCCACGCGCGCCGTGCTCGAGAAAGAACTGCCCGGTTTCGGCGAACTCATGCGAACGACGTCGCTCCAGTACGTCCCCACCGCGATCTTATCGCGCCAGACGGCGGGCATCCGCGGGCGCACGCTCATCGTCAATCTCCCCGGTCGCCCGAAAGCCATCGGCGAAAATCTCGCCGCCGTTTTTCCCGCGATTCCTTATTGCCTTGATCTCATCGGCGCGGCCCGGCTCGAAACTCGCGACGAGGTTATGAAAAGTTTCCGCCCGAAAGCCTAAGCAGCGCTTCAAATTTTCGGATTCAGCCACTCAGCCGGCAGCACGGACTCCGGCCCGATGATGTACACGCGGTAATAGAGCCAAAACACTAACGCGCCTAGCAGGAGTAGGAAAAAAATTTCCCCTAATTCTCCGCCCGTACGCCGACTACTCCGCTGTAAGGAGCCCACGAGCCGACCAATCATCGGCGAGACGACAAATCCCACCAACGATCCGCCGAACAGCACCATACCCATGATCGCGCCCGTCCGCAGAAAAGGATCACCGAAAACCCGCGCCTTATAACTCACGATTTCCACGCAGAGATTCAGCAGCAGCAAACAGCACGGGAGCACATAGTAATTGCGGACGACGTGGGCGTTTTTCATGGGCAACGAGCCAAATTGATCGCTTCAACATCCCGCCGCTTGCGTGAAAGTGAAATCTAAATTTCAATCCCTGCGTCCATGATCAACTATAGCAATCCAGACCTCACTCAACATCCTCCGCGCAGCGTCCGTGTGCGCATCGGCGGATACGCCCATCTCGCTCGCCTGCTCGACAAGGCCCGCGCCGTCATCGCCAACAAGGGCGCTGATTACCATTACAACTGCCCGCTTGACCAACAGCTCTTTGCGTTCGTCGGCGTCACCGCCGACGCCATGCTCGCAGAAATTAAAGCCGGCAAAACCGACGTCGAAATCCTCACGTGGTTAAACGCCAACACCAAACGCCAACCTTACGAAGTCCTCGCATGGTCCGCTTGGCTCGAGCAGCTCGGGCCCGGCGACGCTGAAGGCCACGAATGGATCGCGAGCGTCATCAAGGGCAACAAATCCGCCCGCGAAGATATCCGCTCGTTCGCCGAGATGCTCGATCTCGACGACTTCATCAGCTACGGCGGCAAAGCCTAATTGGGCGCCGCCCAAAACGTTAGCCCAAGGTCGCGCTTCACAGCGCGGCCTTTTTTTTGCGCCTTAAAACCCGAAACTAAAAAGCCAAGGTCCGCCGTCGATCACAGCTCGGTGTATTTATCCGAGCGGCCTTTGGCTTTCTCGACGGGATATTTCAGGGCGTTGGCCGCCATCTTCGCCTCGATCGCGGCTGCGACATCGATCTGCGCCACGTTAGCGAACTCCAGTGCGTAGATCACGACATCCGCTAATTCTTCGGCGATTTTGGCGCGCTTGACCGGATCGGCCACGTGCGCGCACGAGGCCTCGGGCGTGCTCCACAAAAAATGCTCCATCAATTCGCCGGCCTCGGCGGCGAGCGCCATGCTGAGGTTTTTCGGCGCATGAAATTGCTCCCAATCTCGCTCGCGGGCGAAGGCGAGCACGCGGCCCTTCAGTTCAGCCAAGTTCGTCGTGGAATCGGTTGCGGCAGCCATGAGTGCAATTCTGCCGGACGAGGCGCCGTCACGCAATCTTCACCGTCATAATTTTTTTCCAGCTTGGCACAGCGACTGCGTGAATGTGCGTCTACTCGCTCTCATGCACCGCACTCAAAACCATCTCCTCCGCTCCGACGGTACTTCGATAACGAAGGCCGAGCAGCAGCGCTGTGCACAGATGCGTTCGGTCGCAGCCCAATGGAGCCAAAAAACCCGCGCGGGCTTCTCCCGCTAAACCGCCGCACTCACGGACGCGTTTAGCCCACCCGAGAAGCCCGGAGCCCTAAGCTCTAGGATACCACCGCCTTTCCCACCCATGCACACGATCATCAACCCACTCCAGTCCAACGGCAGCTCGCGCTCTGCGGCGGTAACGCCCGTCGAGTCTTTCCGTCAGCCGAACTATGAGTGCCAAGATCAAGGTGACGCCATCAAGTTGGATGTTTTTGTGCCCGGCGTTACTGCCGCCGACGTGGACATCGAGGCGCGCGGGCCCGATCTGTTGATCACGGCGCGCAAGGCCCACTACGTGCGGGTGAATTGGTCGACCTTGCATCTCGAAAGCGCACAGCGCGACTATCGTTTGCGCCTGCGCCTCGGGCTAGCTTTTGATTATCCCGCCATGCGCGCGGAGATCCACGAAGGCATATTGACTGTGACCCTGCCTAAGCGGGACGTTGTCGGCAGTCACCCGCCGCTGGCGTGCGTGGCGTAAGCGTGACGCAAACCTGAGGACCAAAAAAAGAGCGGACCCACTAGGGGCCCGCTCTTTTTTTAAATGAAGCGAGATGTTAATCCCGCGATGTTACGAGCTCAGGCGGCTTTTTCTTGCTCTTCGATCTTAAGCGCACGGTAACCACCGATGCTCTTGAAATAGAAGAGCAGCAGCAGATAGATCGCGGCCATAGTGAGAGGAATGTAAGAGTCGGCCTTCAATGTGGCTCGGTCACCGGCTTGGTTGGCGGCGACGATAGCCTTTTGATCGGCAGTGCCCTTGTCGCCAGCTTTCTTGGCGGCTTCGAGTTTGGTGCCATCAACCGCGGTCACCGGGGAGAGGAAGAGGAACTTCGACTCGCCGGAGGCCTTGGCAGATGCGTAGACCGCGGGAGCGGACTGCTGGAGATTTTCAGCGGTAAACCGGTCCTTGGCGTAGCCGAGACCGGGGCCACCGAGCAGACCGGCGGAGAGCATGCCAATGCCGCCCATGATCGACATCGCAACGGCGCCGGAGCGTGGGAAACGATCGCCAACGACCGCGAGCATCGTCGGCCAGAAGAAGGTCTTACCGAGGGCGTAAATGCCGAGGGCCGCCAGCGCTACGTAGAAGGAATCCATGCCGGAGGCGAGACGAAGACCGACCACGGCGAGAAGCGCCGAAGTGACGAGAAGGGCGATCGGTGAACCGATTTTCTTTTCAATGAACTCAGCGCAGAAGCGCAGGCCGAACATGATGGCCGAGGTCCAGATGAAGAGCGTCTTGCCTTGGTCAGCCGTGAAGAGATTGCCGGTGATGGCTTCGATCCACGAATCGGTGCCAAGCTCGACCGCGCCGACGAGAGCGTGAGTCACGAAGAGCACAAAGAGAAGCAGTGATCCCAGCGAGAAACGCGTGATGACACCCACGGTGACCAATAAGACGCCGCCGATGATGAAGCCCGTGGTGGCACCGCCGAAGAAGAGCGCGACCAGATAACAAGCGACCGCCGCACCGAGAAGGCCGACGTCCTTGAACATCTCGCCGAAGTTGGCGCCTTTGAGCGCGGCTTCGGACTTCGGGAAGGTCTGACCCATGAACATCACCGCGTAAGCGAGAGTCGGGACGAGATAGAAGGCGAGTTGACCCTTCCAGCCGAGGCCGAGACCGTGCGCGCCGAGCGCGTAGGAGGCGATGGCACCGACCACCATGCCGAGCGGCCAAGAGGCGTGAAGGATGTTAAGATAGTGCGTGCGGTTTTGCGGGAATGTCGTGGCGACGAGCGGATTGGCCACGGCTTCGAGGGTGCCGTTTGCGTAGGCGAAGATAAACATGCCCCAGTAAAGGAAGTCATAGGCGTTCTGCGGCGTCGAAGCACCGAAGGTAACAAACGCCGAGAGAATGTGCCCCAAAAGCGCGAGGCCGATCAGCTTGCCGTAGCCGAACTTGTCGACCAAGACGCCGCCGATGATGATGCCGAAGCAGAAGCCCGAGAAGCCAGCGCCACCGATCGCACCCAATTGGGTGGCGGTGAAACCGTATTCAGAAGCCCAGGCGCCGAAGATACCGCCGCGAAGGGCGAAACCAACGCCAGCGGCGAGGATGGCCATGAAACCGGCCCAGAGGAGGCGCTTCGCATTGGGTGCGACAGGCGCAGAACTATTTTGCTCGTTACTCATAATGATAACTAGGGATTAGGGGTGTGGGGGTTGAAGACAGACTCGACCTTGAATTAGTGGGAAACAGTTTTGCGGCCGGCAAGGTCACATTTTATGATTATACCAATGGGGGCTTTTACTTAATCGCTGAGATTTCTCTTTCCCGCGGCACTTAAACTTCCGATGAGAGTCAGTACCCCGCCATGGCATTCCCCATCCACTACCAAAATCCGTCTCAAGTTGCAGCAAAACCGCCCATCGTACAGTTCGTGACGCGCGAAGACGTTTTGTGGAATCGGCCCATTTTCCGCGCGCCACCACTTCAAGTGGCACCACCTCGGGTCGACTCAAAAACATTCCAGCCCGCACCCCGACCCTCCACCACGACGAGCAGCGCTTGAGCGGCAGACAACATATTTTAATGAAGCGGAGATCTCTGTCTCCGCTTTTTTTACGCCCACATTACACGCTTGGCGCGTGGGCCTCGTCGGTTTTCAAAACGTGACCCCATGCCGCTGACCCCGCCCCAGCTCGAAGCCCTGCGCGCGCTCCTCGATCGACTTATTCCCGCCGATGAATTTCCCGGCGCCCTTGCCGCTGGGACCGATCAATTCATCCTTCAACTCCTCATCCACGCCTGCGCCGCAGAGGCTCCGGCGATCGCGCAAAGCCTCACGCACCTCGACGCCGAAGCGAGCGAGCGCCACGACCAACCCTTCGCTGCGCTCCCCACCGCCGCTCAAGACGCACTCATCTCCGACCTCGAGCAAAACCGCACTGCCACGCCTTGGCCCGCGACGTTTCCCGCCGCCGCTTTTATTAATCGTCTTATCGATCTCGCCGCCGAGGGCTTTTACGCCGATCCCGCCAACGGCGGCAACTGCGACGGCGCCTCCTGGCGCATGATCGGCTACGACCCGCTCTTGCCCGCGCGTCCCTCCGCCCCATGAGCGCGGCCGATTCCACTTACGACGTCATCATCGTCGGCGCCGGCCTAGGCGGTGGCATCGCCGCCGGCGTCCTCGCCGAAGCTGGCCAACGCGTGCTCCTGCTGGAGCGCGGCCGCGATCTGCGCTACCGCGACATCCCCGGCGATCACCTCCGCCACCATCGTCTTTCGCTCTACGGCGACAACACCACCCACGAACCCGCCGGCCACCCGCGCGTGTTCGTCGATCCCCAAGGCCACAGTCGCACCGTCTTCCCGCACGAAGCCGATTACCACAACAACGCCCTCACCGTCGGCGGCGGTGCCCGCATCTGGGGCATGCAAGCGTGGCGTTTTCATCCCGACGATTTTCGCATGAGCTCGCGCTACGGCACACCCGCCGGTAGTTCGCTCGCCGACTGGCCCATCGCCTACTCCGATCTCGCGCCTTTCTACGAACGCGCCGAACACGAGGTCGGCGTCGCCGGCGATCACACCACCACCGACTACGCACCGCGCGACCGTGCGTTTCCGTTGCCGCCCGTGCCGGCCACGCCGACCGGCGCTTGGCTCGCTCGCGGCGCTGCCAAGCTGGGCTGGAACGCCTTCACACCTCCGCTCGCCGTTAACACCACGCCTTACCTCGGCCGCGCCGCCTGCGTCCAATGCCGCCAATGCATCGGCTTCGCCTGCCCGACCGATGCGCGCAACGGTTCCCATAATACGCTCCTGCCCCGCGCACTCGCCAGCGGACGTTGCACGCTCATCACTCGCGCTCACGTCGCCCGTGTCCTCACCGATGCTTCGGGCCGCGCCCACGGGGTCGAATATTTCGCGCCGACCACGCCCGACTCGGCCCAGACCGAACGCCGTATCGCCCACGCCACTACGATAATCCTCGCCGGAGGAGCCATCGAGACCGCGCGTTTGCTCCTCCTCTCCGCATCACCACAGCACCCGCGCGGGCTCGGCAACCACAGCGACCACGTCGGTCGTCACCTCCAAGGCCATTACTATCCGGTCGTCTCCGGCCTGCTGCCCGTCGGTTTCCAAAATCCCAACCTCGGCCCTGGCGTCAGCATCGCCACCACACAGTTTAACCACGGCAACCCAGGCATCATCGGCGGCGCCATGCTCGCCAACGATTTCGTCAAACTTCCGATCATCTTCTGGCGCTCGCATCTGCCGCCTGAACTTCCCCGCTGGGGCTCGGCCAACAAAAAAGCCATGCGCGAACTGTATCTACGCGGCATTGATCTGCGTGGACCCGTGCAAGAAATCCCTTCGCCCGATTCTCGCGTCACGCTCGACCCACACGTACGCGATCACTTCGGCCTGCCAGTCACGCGCTTAAGCGGCACCACGCATCCCGAGACGCTACGCACCGCGGAATTCATCCGCGCCCGCGCCGAAGATTGGCTGCGCGCCGCCGGCGCCGAACGCGTCTGGAGTTCACCGATGGATTTGCGCCTGTCCGCCTCGCAACACCAAGCCGGCACCGCGCGCCTCGCCGCCGATCCGCGCGACGGCGTCACCGATCCCTTCGGTCGCGTCCACGGCCACGACAATCTCTGGATCACCGATGGCTCGCTCCACGTGACCAATGGCGGCTTCAATCCCGCACTGACGATCATGGCCCTCGCCTTCCGCGCCGCCGCGAAAATCGCCGCGACGACGTAAAACCCGAGCGCCCGCTCAACGCTCCGGCACGAGCCAAAGCACATCGCCACGCGCGCCCGGCCCTTGCGCGAGTAACGGCGCGAGAAACTCCACCGTCGTCGCGGCTTCCGCGTCAAATTTCCACGGCGGATTCACCACGACGAGGCCGCAGCCGACCATTTTTGCTCTCGGTGGATTGACCACGAGCTCGGCCGCAAGTGTTGGCGGCAATTCCAACCGCCGCAGCTCCGCGAAAAACAAATCCACTTTCGCGCGCTCCGTCAGTGGATACCAAATCGCGAACGTGCCGCCCGGCAAACGGCGCAAACCTTCCTTCACCGCAGCCACGATTTGCGCCCATTCGTCTTGCGCCTCAAACGGCGGATCAATCAACACGAGTGCGCGTTTCTCGAGCGGCGGCAAGAGCGCGCGCACCGCACCGTAGCCGTCCGTCTCGCGCACCTGAGCACCTTGCGTAAATTGCAACCGCTCCTTGAGCGCCGCGGCTTCCTCGGGTTGGCGTTCGCACAACACCAACCGCTCCTGCGGCCGTGCGATGAAACTCACCAGCAGCGGCGATCCGGGATAAAACCGTGGTTCAGGCGTCGCGTTACCTTCGCGGCGGTCGTAGGCACGTGCGAGCTCCACGTACTCCGCGACCCCCGGCGGCAACTCGGCCGCTGGGCGCGTCCACAACCGGCCCGCGCCTTCAGGCCATTCGGGCGTGCGCGCGTGGGTGTCGCCGGTCGCCGCCGACGCGAGATCATAGCTCCCGCGGCCGGCATGCGTATCGAGACACAGGAAACCTTTGTCCTTTTTTTGAAGCGCGCGCACGAGCTGCACGAGCAGCGCATGCTTCATCACGTCGGCGAAATTCCCCGCGTGATAATGGTGACGGTAGTTCACGCCGCGACCGGCACTTTCACGACGACCTTACGCACCAACATCGGCGCGCCAGCCGCCACGAGCGGACGATGGCCATCGATCGGATAAAACACCGCGACTTCTCCCGCCGCGATACGCAGCGAGGAAAACGTCGACGTAGGTTGATAAAACAAAACGTCCTTCGCCGGACGCAGATCTTCGCTCACGGTAAGTTTCGTGACATCGGAAACCTCCATTACTTCATCGCCGACGATCACGGCTTGGACGTCGATGTAGGCCTTGTGCGATTCCCATTTCGGGACGGAAGGCACGCCCGCGGGCTGAGACATGCACGCTTGCGGCAACGCAAACACGCCGCCCACCAACTCCACGCGCTGCATCTGCTCCGGGGCGAGGCCGTCGAGCAAAGCGCGTTCCGGCGAACCGGGGCGCAGACACGCTTCGACGTAGGCGAAGGCCGTCTTGAAATTTTCCGAAGTGGCGAGCTGGGCGCGCACCGTGGCGAGAGAACCGAATAGAGCCATGCGCCCATCCTCGATTCCACGCCAAAACCTGGCAAGCCGCGAAACTTTGTTTACGCAGCCAATACCCATACCAGCAAACAAGAACCTGAGAAGATCAACACCAGCACGGAAAACGGACAAGAAACCCAGCGGCTAGAGGCCACGGAGGCTGAAAAAATTCTATGCCAGCAGCATGAAGCGCTCAGCGTTACTCTCGCCGCCCGCGTTTCCCGGCTGTACGAGCTAGTAACAGCACCTATTCCCCGCAAAGCGGGTTGCGCCTAAGGGTAAAACATTGCCGAAACCCAGAGCTACCCGCTTTCCTATCGGCACAACTACGTGTCCGGCCTTATCCGCATTTTTTCCGACCTTCACTACGGCGACCGCGCCAGCCGGCTCCGCTCACTCGCGCAGTTGGATCCCCTTCTCGAGGGCGTCGACCAACTCATCCTCAACGGCGACACGTTCGACACCCGCCCCAGTTCGCACCCGCAGCAGACGGCCCGCATCCGCGCAGAAACTACGGCCTACTTTGCCAACTGCGTCTCCGCGGTCATCCACCTCACCGGCAACCACGATCCCGATATCTCGGCCCAACACTCGCTCGATCTCGCCGACGGTCACGTCTTCGTCACCCATGGCGATATCATCTTTGAGGAGGTTGTCCCTTGGGGCCGCGACACCGATTATTTTACCGCTCGCATCCAGCGCGATCTCGCCGCGCTCGACAAAAAAAGCCGTCACCAGCTCGACTCGCGTCTGGCGATCACTCGCGCGGCTTGCCTCGGTTTACCTCAAGGCCACCAAGCCGAGCCCAACCCGTTAAAATACGCGCTCCAAGTCGCCGCCGATAACCTTTGGCCGCCGCAACGTTCCCTGCGCATCCTCCGCGCTTGGCGCGAGACGCCCGCCCTCGCCGCTGCGATCGCCGCCACGCACCGACCCGCCGCTCGCTTCATGCTAATCGGCCACACCCACCGCCCCGGCGTGTGGACAACGCCCTCCGGCCTCACGGTCATCAATACCGGTTCCTTGAGTCGCCCGTTTGGCGCCCTCGCCGTGGATCTTAACGCCACTCAACTTACCGTCCGCCGCATCGTGGCGCGCGCCGGACATTTTCAGCCTGGACCCGTGATCGCAGAATTTGCTCTCGCGGAAACGCCCGCTTCCGCAAAAATACCCGCATGAGTATCACGTTTGGTTGGTGGCACCGCGATCCCGTCGAGGGCAAATATCAGATCCACGTGGACGTCCACGGCGGCAACATCGAGTGGACGCGCCACCAAGGTCACAACACGTCCTGGATTCCGCACGAGCCTTCCGAGGAAGATCGCGAACGCCTCGTCGCCGAAGCCGAGCGCCGCGTGCCCCGCCGCCTCATCACGCAAAAGCAATTCGAGGAAATTAAAACTCTCAGCCAAAGCGACGGCTCTGGCAAAATCTCCGGCAAACGCGTCACCGGCCTCGGGCCGTCGTACAACTAACGCCGCGCGCGCCTCACCGCGCCGCGGTCACCGTCACCTCAGAGGCGACGCGCTCCCAAATCAGGCGAAACGCCGGCGTGAATTCCGCCGGTTTTTTCTTCATCCACGCCGTCAACGCCGCCGGTTCGATCCACTGGCCGCGCTCAATTTCCTCCGGGTGCAGCACAAACGGCCCTTCGTGCCGCAAACGGTAAACCCACAAAAATTCCCAGCCCGTGCGCGCGCAGGCTTCGACGCGTTGCCAGCGCGTAAATTCATCCGCTCGTACCACGACGCCGATTTCTTCACCCAACTCGCGTGCCGCCGCCGCGTCGTAGGTTTCACCGCTGTCGAGATGCCCCGAGCACGCCGCATCCCAGCACCCCGGCGACATGTCTTTGCTCATCGAGCGTTTCTGCAAAAACGTCTGCCCTGTCGCGTTGAACACCAACACATGCACTGCGCGGTGCCACAGCCCCCGCGCGTGCACGTCGCGCCGCAGCGCCCGCCCGATCACGACGTCGTTACTGTCCACCACATCGAAAAATTCCTCACTCGGCATGACCCGATTCACGGCGGTCTTTTGCCCGCAAGGCAACCTCGCAACGCCGCCGACCTTTACATTGCGGCGCGATCGTATGCTGTTCTTCCTCTCAAGCCTTTCACTATGCCGAAAATCGACGTCAACCTCGTAGCCGAGATTCTCAAGAAGAACCAACTCGACCCCAAGCTCCTCCGCCAAGTCATCGAGGAGATGAACCTCGCCGCCCAGCCCGAGGGCCCCGACGGCGACAAACCACCCGCGGTTAAAAAACAATTCGTCGTCCTCGCCAGCGATCCCGACAACCGCCTCCCCAAGCACGATTTCGTCGCCTGGGTTCTGCAGATTCCCGAGGACGAAAGCGTGGCCACCACCCAAGACCGCATCTTCCGCGGCGCCTACGATTACAACGCCTCCAAAAAAGGTCGCCTCTACCCCGCGAAAACGGTCGGCGAAGCCCTCGAAAACGTGCCGGCCAAATTTTTTAAAGAAGCCGAGGTGTGGGTGAAATCCAAAGTGCCGGTGCTCGTGCTAAAAACCGACAACCAAATCCCCAAGGAATAAACGGCGCGTCCTGCCAGCCCGAACGCGTCGGTCCCAGCTCCGCCCCGCTCCCATGGCCCCGCCCTCCAACCGAGCCGCTTCCGTTCAACGCAGGTTAGGCCGCGTCGTCCTCTTTTTGCTCGCGGGCTTCTGCTGGACCGAGTGCACGCGTAAAACCGAATCCAAGGCGCCGCCCACTCCGGCGGCGCCGATCCAGATTTTACGCGTCAGCCAACGCAATGAACCCGCCTCGCTCGATCCTGCGACCACGACGTTGCCCGACGAGTTCGGCACGCTACGCACGTTGCTCGAAGGCCTGCTCGTTCCCGGCGAAAACACCACCGAGCCGCGCCCGGGTGCCGCCGAGCGTTTTGAAGTCTCGGCCGACGGGCTCACTTACACGTTTCATCTGCGTGCCGACGCCCGCTGGTCCGACGGCGCGCCCGTAACCGCCGCGCACTTCATCGCCGCTTATCAACGACTCCTTACGCCCCCCACCGCCGCGCCCAAGGCCAATACGTTTTTCCTCGTAAAAAACGCCCGTGCTTTTGCCGCCGGCGCGCTCACCGATTTCAACGCCGTCGGCTTCCGTGCCCCCGACGCCCGCACGCTCGTCATCACCCTCGAGCAAGCGCATCCCCGTTTTCCCTACATCGTCGCCAGCGGCCCATGGTTGCCCGTGCGCAGCGATGTGATCGCTAAACACGGTCGCAGCTGGACGCGCCCCGAAAACTTCATCGGCAACGGCCCATTTCTCCTCAGCGAATGGCGCGCCGACCAACGCATCGTCGTCCGTAAAAACCCAAATTGGCATGACGCCGCCCGCGTGCGCCTCGACGAAATCCAGTTCATCCGCTTCGACAGCGGTGACGCCGAAGAACGCGCTTACCGCGCCGGCCAAATCGATGCCACGATGTCTGTCCCCTCGTCGAAAATCGCCGCCTACCAAGCCGAACGTCCCGGCGAGCTGCAACGGCACCCGCTGATCGAAACGCGCTATCTATCCTTCAATACACGCCGCGCCCCGCTCGACGACCCGCGCGTCCGCCTAGCTCTCGCCCTCGCGATCGACCGCGAAAAACTCACGAAAAAAATTCTCCAAGGTGGCCAACCCGCCACCGGTCGCATGATTCCACCGGCGCTTCGCCCCGCCGATGTGTCCAGCGAGTTAACGACGGCGCACCGTCACGATCCCGCCGCGGCCCACGCGCTCCTCTCCGCTGCCGGCCTCAACGCTACTAATTTTCCGCGCCTCGAACTCTCCTTCTGGACCAGTCCGGCGGTCCTCGAGGCGATTCAAGCCATGTGGCGCGAAAACCTCGGCCTGGAAATCGCGCTCACCCAGCGCGAAGCCCGCGTCCATCTCGCCGCCCTCGCCACCGGCGACTACGCTATCGCGTTGATCAACGCGATCCCCGACGTAGCCGATGCCTCCAACCTGCTTTCAGATTTCGCCACCGGTGCCCCCGAAAATTATCCCGGCTGGAGTTCACCCGCGTTCGACGCAGCTCTCGCACGAGCGGATTTTGTGTCCGCCGAGAATCAACTTTTGACCGCCGCCGCCGTGACCCCACTTTATTTCAACATAAAAACTTTTCTGCTTTCGCCCCGAGTCAAAGGTTGGCGCGAAGACGGATTATGGGCGCCCGATTTCACCGCGATTTCGGTCGGGCCGTAATTCCCGCGAGCGAGCCCGCAGGATTGCCATTTAGCCCGACGTTCTAAAGCCTGAACGGATGCGTTTCTTTACCCTGCTTTTCGCGGTCGCCGCCGGCACCGCTTCGCTCGCCGCGGCCACGCCTCCGACGCTCTCGGGCGCGAGTATTCTCCAACGCGTGAAAGTCCTCGCCTCCGATGAATTCGAGGGCCGCGCGCCCGCCTCACCCGGCGAGGAAAAAACCGTCGCTTACCTCGTCGACGAATTCAAAAAAATCGGTCTCGCCCCCGGCAATCCCAACGGCACCTACGTGCAAAACGTGCCGATGATCGGCATCACCTCGCAGCCCACCGCCACCTTCACCGCGGGCGGGCAGACGTTCAAACCCACACACCTCATCGACTACGTCGCGCTCTCCAAACGCGTCACGCCGCGCGTCGACGTCAATGCCAGTGAAATCGTTTTCGTAGGCTACGGCATCGTCGCGCCGGAGTATGGCTGGGACGACTACAAGGGCCTCGATGTGCGCGGCAAAACCGTCGTCATGCTCATTAACGATCCGCCCGTGACCGACCCCGCGACAGGCCAACTCGACCCAAAGGTTTTCGCGGGCAAAGGCATGACCTACTACGGCCGCTGGACTTATAAATACGAGATCGCCTCCGCCAAGGGCGCGGCCGCGTGCCTCATCGTTCATGAGACGGGCCCCGCTGGTTATCCCTTCGCCGTCGTCGCCGGCAGCTGGGGCCGGGAAAACTTCGACCTGCGCACGCCCGACGCCAACGCCTCCCGCGTCGCCGTAGAAGCGTGGCTCACGCTCGATTTCACGAAGCAACTTTTCAGCGCCGCCGGCCAAGATTTTACCGCACTCAAAGCCGCCGCCGCCACGCGCGACTTCAAGCCCGTCACCTTCAAAGCCCGGGCTTCATTCGCCGTAGCAAACACCACGCGCGACGTCGGCTCCAAAAACGTCGCCGCCCTCCTTCCTGGCTCCGATCCGAAGCGCCGCCACGAATACATCGTCTACTCCGCGCACTGGGACCATCTCGGCCGTGATCCGAAACTCACCGGCGACCAAATCTACAACGGCGCCCACGACAACGCCTCCGGCACCGCACTGCTCCTCGAAATCGCACAAGCCTTCAACGCCCTTCCCGCCGCCGAAAAACCCGCCCGCAGCATTCTCTTCCTGTCTGTGACCGGAGAAGAAAAAGGCCTGCTCGGTTCTCAATATTACGGCCGCGTCCCGCTCTACCCGCTCAGCAAAACCCTCGCCAATCTCAACATCGACGGCGCCAACGCCCACGGCCCCACCTCCGATATCGTCGTCGTCGGCAACGGCGCCTCGTCCATCGACGACCTCGGCGTGATCGTCGCCCAAACTCAGGGCCGCACCGTCCTGCCCGATCCCGCTTCCGAAAAAGGCGGCTACTACCGCAGCGACCACTTCGAATTCGCGAAAGTGGGCGTCCCCGCCTATTACCCCAAATCCGGTCGCGCCTACCTCGGACAACCCGCTGATTACGGCCAAAAAATCGCCGATGCCTACACGGCCAACGACTACCACAAAGTCAGCGACGAGGTGCGCCCCGATTGGACGTTTGAGGGCGCCGCCCAAGACGGCGCGTTTCTGCTCGAAGTCGGCCGCCGCATCGCCCACGACCCGCAGTGGCCTGAGTGGAAACCCGGCAACGAGTTCAAGGCGCGCCGCGATCAGATGCTGAGCAAGTAACTCGTTTCCGGACCAGACCCGCGCATGTTTCGCCCTAACTTAAGTGGTTCGGAGCACGCCGTGTTCCTAGGCGCGTGGTTACTTTTGAGCGTTGTAATCTCCGGCTGCTCTTCGCGTGAAACCGCCGTCGAGTCGGGCAACCGCACGCAGACGCTCCACGTCAACAACTCCGCCGAGCCCCGCGATCTCGACCCGCACACCACGACGATTCCCGCCGATATCAACGTCATCCGCGCCGTCATGGAAGGCCTCTGCGAAGTTGACCCCATCACGTGCCAACCGATCCCCGGCGTCGCCACCACGTGGTCCGTTTCAAGCGATGGACTAACGTGGACGTTTCACCTCCGCCCGGATGCCCGTTGGTCCAATAAAGACCGCGTCACCGCGCACGATTTTGTCTTCGCGTACCGTCGCATGCTCGCTCCCGCCCTCGGCGCTGAATTCCGCGATCAATTTCACATCCTTAAAAACGCCGAAGCCTACGCCACCGGCAAACTCACCGATTTCAACGCCGTCGGCGTCCGCGCCTCCGATGACCACACACTCATACTCACGCTGCATCAACCCGTGCCGTATCTGCCCACGCTGGTGACGCAAATTTGCTGGTACCCGCTCCATCGAGCCACGATTGAAAAATACGGCCGCATCGATCAACGCGGCACCGCTTGGACGCGCCCCGGCAACCACGTCGGCAACGGCGCCTTCACGCTCGCCGCGTGGACGCCCAACCAAAATCTGCGCGTCACCCAATCCGCCACCTACTGGGACCGCGCGCACGTGACGCTCAACGCCGCGGTTTTCTATCCCATCGAAAACCCATCCGTCGGCGAGGCCGCGTTCCGCGCCGGCCAACTTCACATCGCCATCCCGCCCGTCGCCAAGATCGTCGCCGCGCAAAAAGACCCCGCGCTCGCGCCGTTGCTCCACGATGGCGTCGCACTTTCTACCGCGATTCTTCGCTTCAATTGCCAACGCCCGCCGTTCACCGATGCGCGCGTCCGCCGCGCCCTCGCCCTCGCGATTGATCGCACGCAACTCGCTCAACGCATCATTCACAGCAACACGCCCGCCAATTCCTTCACGCCTCCCGCCTGCGCTGGTTACACGGCCGATCCCGGCGTCGGCACCGACATCGCCGAAGCCCGCCGTCTCCTCGCCGCCGCTGGTTTTCCCGATGGGCGCGGTTTCCCGAAGACGGAAGTGATTTTTTATTCCTATCACGGCACCGAACAACCCGTCGCCGAAGCGCTCCAACAAATGTGGCGCACCCAACTCGGCATCGACGTCGCACTCGTGCAGCAGGAAATGAAAACCGCCATCTCCGCCCGGCGCTCGCGCAGTTACGAAATCCTCGCCGGTTTCTGGAACGGTGACTACCTCGACCCCGCGACCTTCCTCGACGTCTTCCTGACCGACGGCGGCAACAACCAGACCGGTTGGTCCAGTCCCGCGTACGATCGCCTTATCGCCGAGTCGACACGCACCGTCGATCAAGCTGCCCGCTACGCGCTCCTCCGCCGCGCGGAAGCGATCCTGCTCGCCGAGGCGCCCGTCATTCCGCTCTACCACGTGCCGATGCGCCGCTTCCACGCGGCCTCCGTCCGCGGCTGGCACGAGAATTTACTGGATTTGCATCCGCTGAAATTTGTCTCCCTCGCGCCCTGACCGCGCCGTCACTTTTTCGCCAGCGCTTCGAGATAATCCAAGAGCGAGGCGAATTCCCGCATCGTCAACCCATCGACCAAACCCGCAGGCATCACGGAAATCGGCAAACGCTGGCGCTCGGCGATGTCCTTCACAAGGAACGTAAATTCCTGCGCCGCGACGTTGCGCAATTTTACGCGGTCCGCCGCTTCGAGCGTGATGAAACCCACCTGTTGCGAACCGTCTTTTAATTTCACGATTTCCGTCGTGAAACCCTGTGCGATGGTGAGATTGGGATTGAGGATATTCCGCGCCAACTCCGGCCGCGGATACGTCTGGGCGATGTTGCCCAAATAAGGCCCCTTCTGCATTTCCGTCTGACTCACCGAGTGACAAGCCACGCACGTCTGGCGCACGAAAATCTGCTCCCCGAGCCCAGCATCACCTTTCATTTTGACGACCTGCGCCACTGCGTCGTCGATACTCAACGTCCCCACGAGCGGACCTCCGCCCGCGCCCTTCGCGCCCAGCCGCAACGAAGTCACCGCGCTTTTCGCCGCCTTCGCGACGTTGGCATCTGGGTCGTTCGCGGCGGCGAGAATTTTTTGGTCCATCGCGTGAAGTTTAAATTTATCTGCGGCCTTGATGATCTGAATGCGACGCGCGGGCGTCTCCCAGCCGACCGCCAACGTTTTTGTCGCTTGCTCGCGTGCCTCGGGACTAGCCGACGCACGGCTCGAAATTTTCAACAGCGCGCCCTCGGCCCAGACGGCCGCCGGTGTGCCGACGCTCGCGGCCTCAGCTTCAAACTCCGCGTGCAGCACATCGAGTTTCGGCGCGTTTAAAAAAGCCTGCCGCGCGGCGTCGCTTTCTTTGCCCACGCCTTTCATGTCGTTCAACGCGACGAGCGCGGCCAACATCGCGCGCGCGCCTTCAGCGCTATCGGTCTTGGCCAAAGCCGCGACCGCCTGCGCCAGCACGCCCGCATTCGCCGTAGGATTGCGCGCCGCGCGCACCAACAACGACACGCCTTCGGCGGGAATTTCCTCGAGCGCCGCCATCTGCATAACGGCGTCGGCTGCGAGTTCGGGATTTTGCGCGGCTAGGGCTATGATGCGCGCGAGGGCTTCGTTGGATTGAATACGGTTGAGATTCATTTCGGCGACCAAGTAGCCGGCCTCGGCGGGCGTCGCACGCGCGAGCAGCGCTTTGATGGCCGCCGCGATGCGAGGCGTCTCGCTCCAAGCTTCAGGTTGATAATACGGTCCGCGCGTGTCGGGCCGCGTGCCCCAGGAATCGCCCTTCCATTCGCCGTCCGTGAAATGCAACCGGCTCAAGATGCGAATCAAATCCTGCCGATGCGCGGGTGTTTCTGCTTTTTCCAAACGCGCCAACACGCCGTCGACGACGGGCTTCGAGTGGATGCGCGCCAACGCAAACACCGCGCCGGTGCGTTGCGCTTGGGGGGCTTGCGGCTGATCGAGGACCGCGAAACCGGCTTCGTAAGCTCCGAGTTGCGCGATCGCGCGATAAGCCGTGTGCGCGACGCGTTCGTCCGCATCCCCGAGGAGCGCAGCAATCTGCGGCGCGAGCGAGGTGAGATTCCGATGCACGGCGCCGATGATCGCTTCGAGTTTCACCTGCGCCTCCGCGCTCGCTAGTCCGGCGGCAAAGGCATCGGTCGGCGCATCTTTCCCGCCGTCGGCGAGCGCGCGCAGCACGTACGGCTGCAAAGCCACGTCGCGGGTCAGGCCAGCGACGGCCGCGTCGACGTTGCCGCCAAAAGCGCGTTGCGTGATCGCGTAAACGGCGGCCACGCGGGTCACGAGTGGTTTAGCGGATTCGCGCGCGAGGGCCAGCAAGCGCGCCGTCGTCTCCGCGTTGAGTTCGCGGCGCAAGAGCGTCCGCTGCGCTTCGAGGCGGGTCCGATGACTGGGTGATTCAAGGAGCGCAACCAACTCCGCGTCGCTCACGCGGTCAAAATCGGGCAAAGCCGGCGCCGTGAAATTTTTCGGTGTGACGCGCACGATGTAACCCACATCCGCGCCCGCCCAGTTGAACGTCGCGCCTTTCCAACTCGCTTGATAAACGTGGCTCAACGCATCGACGTCGGCGTCGGTCGGGCGGGTCATCGCCACGAATTTTTCGGGCGGCGCCGTCTCGATGTAACTCGCCCCGCGTGGTGCGACCGCTTGATGCCAAAGCGCGCCCGTGCCCCAGTCGCAGGTGAGCGGCCCATTCCATTTGCCGAAACCGGGCTCATCGAGAAACAACGCGCCGCAGCCCGAGCCGCCGCCGTAATCCGCCAAGGGTTTCACGTGCTCCGGCCCGAAATTTTTATACAGATAAGGATAACCGTGATGCTCGAGACCGGTGAAGTTTTCGAGCCGGATGTCCCAGCCGCCGCCGTCGTTGGTGTTGTCGCGGGCGAAGATGTTCATCAACGGCCCCACGGCCACTTCGACGATATTGCGAGTGCCGCGACTGAAGATTTCCAAGCCCGTGCCGTCGGGGCGAAAGCGCGTCACACCGCCGCCACGATGTTGGACGGTGCGGCCATCGGTGCCGACGGCTTTCATGTAACCGAAGTCGCCACCCGCCACGTAGAGCCAGCCGTCGATGCCGAGACTCAGGCCGTTGGTCGTGTGGTCGGCGGGGCGGTCGGCAAAACCGAAGGCGATGTCCTTGATGAGAATTTTCGATTCCTCGGCCACTCCATCGCCGTCGCGGTCGATGAACACGCTCACGTGCGGCGGGTGCACGACGTAAAGCCGGTCGTGATCCCAGACGAGGCCACGGGGCGAATCGAGGTCTTTGACGAACTCCGTCACTTGATCGGCGCGGCCGTCGCCGTCGGTGTCGCGGAGCCGCAAGATGCGCCCGCGGTGTGGATCGCGCCCGAGCGAGCCGTTGCCATCACTCGAGACGTAGAGATCGCCGTTGGGCGCCGCCGCCACGAAGACCGGATAATTCGCGGCCGCTGAGTTGGCGAAAAGCGTGACGTCGAAACCTTCGGGCACTTTCACGTCTTTCAAAATCGCTGCTTCTTGCTCGGGCGTGAAACGCACGATTTTCGGCGCGACGTTGCCCTGGGCTTTCAACGCGTCGTCGGAGGTCTTGGGCTCCGCGGCGTGAGCCAACAGGTTAAAAAGAGCAGCAAGAACGAGGGCGTTGAAGAGGCGAACGAGGTACATAGGGCGGAAAAAAGGGGCAAACTCGGCCCCCACCAACACCGAACGCCCCGAGAATTTCAAGCCCGCCTCCGCTTGCGCTCAGCGCGACACATGCTCTCATCGCTTCATGCGTAATTTTGACACCCCCCTCGGCTGCACCTCGCTCAACTCTTTCCGTAAGCTCTCATCGATTCGCTCGGTCGTTGGATTCACGTGCCTTTTGACGCTGGGCGCGTTGCTGACCGGCTGCGGGAAAAAAGATTCGAGCCCATCGCCCGCCGCCAAAACCAACACGACCACGGCTCCTTCAGCCACTCCGCAAATCTGGCGCGTCGGCAACGGCGCCGAACCGCAAGACCTCGATCCGCAAACGGTCACCGGCGTCCCTGAGCACAAACTCATGATGGCGCTCTTCGAAGGCCTCGTCACCGAGGACCCCAAAGACCTGCACCCGATTCCCGGCTTGGCTGATCGCTGGGAAATTTCGGCCGACGGATTGGTTTACACGTTTCACCTTCGCGCCAATGCAAAATGGTCCGACGGCACGCCGATCACCGCGCCGCAAGCCGTCGAATCCTACCAGCGCATGCTCTCACCCGGGCTCGGCGCGGAATACGCGTATCTGTTGTGGTTCGCCGTTGGCGCGGAGGATTACACCAAAGGCAAACTCACCGATTTCTCCAAAACCGGTTTCAAGGCCCTCGACGAACGCACGCTCCAGATCACGCTCAAATCACCCACGCCTTATCTGCTCAAGATCATCGCCAGCCACTATGCTTGGACCATCGTCCCCACGCACGTCGTGAAAAAATTCGGCAAGCTCGACGAGAAACGCACCGCGTGGACGCGCACCGGCAATCACGTCGGCAGCGGCCCGTTTCAGCTCAAAGACTGGGCACCGCAGCAAAAAATCACCGTCGTGCGCAACCCTCACTATTGGGACGCCGCCGTCGTGAAACTCGATGCCATTGAATTTTTCCCCACCGAAGACCTCGGCACCGAAGAGCGGATGTTTCGCACGGGCCAGCTCGACATGACCTACGAAATGCCGGCCAACAAAATCGACACCTACCGCAAGGAACGCCCCGAAGCCCTCAAGGTTGATCCATGGCTCGGCGTGTATTTCTACCGCTGCAACGTCACGCGCGCGCCGCTCACCGACAAGCGCGTGCGCCGCGCCCTCGCCCTCGCCATCGACCGCGAGAGCCTCATTAAAAACATCACCCGCGGCGGCGAGACGCCCGCTTACAGCGTCAGCTATCCGGGCACCGCCGGCTACTTCCCACGCGCCAAAATCACCGGCGACCTCGCCCTCGCCAAGCAACTCCTCGCCGAAGCCGGCTACCCCGATGGCAAAGGCTGCCCACCCATCGAGCTGCTCTACAACACCCAAGCCAACCACCGCGCCATCGCCGAGGCCATCCAGCAAATGTGGCGGAAAAATCTCGGGGTCGAAATCACCCTCCGCAACGAGGAGTGGAAAGTTTACCTCAACACGCAACACGTCACCAAAGACTACACGCTGCAACGCGCCGGCTGGATCGCCGACTACGTCGACCCCCACGTGTTTCTCGAAATCTGGACCACCGGCAACGGCAACAACGACACTCTTTGGTCCAACGCCGACTACGACCGCTTGTTCCAAGCCGCCCTCACCGCGAAAAACGACACGGAGCGCTACGAGATTTACCAAAAAATGGACGCCATCCTCGTCGATGAAATGCCTGTCATCCCGATTTATTTTTACACCAAAGTTCACGCCGTCAGCCCCCGCGTGAAAGGCTATTACCCCACGCTCTTGGACAACCATCCCTACAAACACATCTACCTCGAAAATTGAGCGGATCTTAACCCCTCACCGCCACCGCCAGCAGCCTCGGCGGTGCGCGAGATTCTCGTCTCGCCGGAGTAGCGCCGATCGAGTCGCACGCTTGCCATCGATTCGCCTCGTGCTCTGTCTTTCACTCTTTCGACTCCCGCCCACGTCGCACCATGCTCCGCTTCACCTTCCGCCGCCTGCTCCAGATCATTCCGGTGCTCTGGATCATCATCACGGCGACGTTTTTCATGATCCGATTCGTACCGGGCGGACCATTCACCGCGGAAAAGGCCGTCACCCCCGAAATCCTACGCAACCTCGAAGCGCACTACGGCCTCAATAAACCGCTCCACCAACAATATTTTGATTACATGGGCAGTCTCATGCGCGGCGATCTCGGCCCGTCCTTCAAATACCCCAACCGCACCGTCAACGAAATCATCGGCGACAAACTCCCGACGTCCCTCGAACTCGGTTTCATCTCTCTCGCCGTCGCCCTCACGATCGGCATCACGCTCGGGACCCTTGCCGCCGTGAAGCGCAACAGCTGGCTGGATTACGTCTGTTCATCCACGGCAATGATCGGAATCTGTGTTCCGACTTTTGTACTCGGACCGCTCCTCGTGCTCACGTTCGCGATTCGCTTTCAATGGCTGAACGCCTCCGGCTGGTACGGCCCTTCGGATCGTATTTTACCCTGCCTCACCCTCGGCTGCGTGTACGCCGCCTACATCGCCCGCCTCACCCGCGGCGGCATGCTTGAGGTGCTCAACCAAGACTACATCCGCACCGCTCGAGCCAAAGGCGCCAGCGAAGCACGCGTCGTTTTCAAACACGCGTTGCGCGGCGGATTGTTGCCGGTCGTTTCTTTTCTCGGGCCTGGCATCGCCGGTATTCTCACGGGCTCGTTTGTCATTGAAACGATTTTTCAAATCCCCGGCCTCGGCCGCGAATTCGTCAACAGCGCCTTCAACCGCGATTACACCTTGGTTCTCGGCACGGTCATCCTCTACGCCTCGCTGATCGTCATCCTCAATCTCGTGGTCGACGTGGTCCAGATCTGGCTCAACCCGAAACTCAAATTCGAATGAGCCCCACCACGCTCCCTTCCGCCGTCGTCACGCCCGAGCAAATCGAAACCGGCAACTCGCTCTGGTACGACGCTTGGTCGCGTCTGCGCAAAAACCGCCTCGCCGTAGGTGGCGGCGCCACGTTGCTCGTGTTGGCGTTGCTCTGCGCCTTCGGCCCGTTTTTCGCCCAGTCTTACCAAGATCAAAATCTCGACCTCGGCGCCGCGGGTCCGAGCGCCGCGCATTGGCTCGGTACGGATACGCTGGGCCGCGATCTGTTTTCGCGTATTTTATTCGGCGGACGCATTTCCATCATGGTCGGTCTGGTCGCGACGTTTGTGGCTTTGGCCATCGGCGTGACCTACGGCGCCGTCGCTGGTTTTTTTGGCGGAAAAATCGACGCCGTGATGATGCGGATCGTCGACATCATGTACGCCCTGCCCTTCACGATTTTCGTGATTCTGTTGATGGTGTTTTTTGGCCGAAATATTTTCCTGCTCTTCTTTGCCATCGGCGCGGTCGAGTGGCTGACGATGGCGCGAATCGTCCGCGGCCAGATCATCTCGATTAAAAAGATGGAATACATCGAAGCCGCGCGCGCGCTCGGCCTCGGCAATCGCCGGATCATTTTCCGTCACATGATCCCCAATATCTTGGGCCCGATCATCGTGTACACGACGCTCACCATTCCGGCGGTGATGCTGCTGGAAGCGTTTCTTAGTTTCCTCGGTCTCGGCGTGCAACCGCCTATGAGTTCGTGGGGCGTGCTCATCAAAGACGGCGCCGAGAAGATGGAGGAATTTTGGTGGCTGCTGGTGTTTCCGGGTGGCGTATTTTCGCTGACCCTCTTCTCCCTGAATTTCCTCGGCGACGGCCTCCGCGACGCGCTCGACGTGCGTTCTTCCAAGGACTGATCGGGAACGTTTCAGTTTTTTAACGTACTCTCTCGCGCATGATTCGCCGTTTTCGCCCCTACTTCAGCTACCTCCGGCCGCAACGCGGCTTATTAATCGCGGCGATTCTTTGCGGCATCCTCGCGGGTTTGGCCTCAGGCGCGGGTTTGCCGTACATGGTGAAAAAAGTTTTCCCCGTGATTTTCGCGCCCCAAGCCCTGCCGCTGAGCGCTTGGGAACTCGCTCTCATCACGCTATGGATTCCCGCCGTGTTCGTCGTCCGTGGCGTCGCGACCTATCTCAATACGTATTTCATTCAACTCGTAGGCACGCGCGTCCTCGAAGCCATCCGTCTCGATTTCTTCCGGAAGCTCCAGATTCTGCCGCTCTCGTTTTTTCAAAAAAATTCTACCGGCGATTTGCTTTCGCGGGGTCTCGCCGACGCCAACCAGCTCCAAGTTACACTCACCACCGTCGCCAACGAGATCGTCAAGAGCCCCGCGAGCCTCCTGGGCAGCATCGGTTTCGTCGCCTACACCGCCTACACCGAACAAGGCGTCGCCCTCGTCCTCGTCACGCTCGCCGTTGTCCCACTTTCCGTTTTGCCCATCCGCTATGTCGGCAAAAAATTGATCAAACGCGCCGGTCAAATCCAAGCCGAGCTCGGGGGCGTGACCGATATTTTTAGCGAAAATCTCAGCGCCACTAAAGAAGTGCGCGCCTTCAACCTCGAAGCCCGTGAGACCGCCCGATTCTCTCGCGCCTCACAGACGCTCATCCGCGCGCAGATGAAGTTCATGAAATATGAGAAGGCCCTCACGCCCCTCATCGAAATCATCTCGGCGGTGGGCATCGCGTTCACGCTTCTCTACGCCTACAAAGTTCACCTCGCCCAGGACACGTTCATCACGCTCATCACCGCGCTCTATGCGAGCTATGAACCGATCAAGAAACTCGGTAGCCTGAACAACGAAATGAAACGCGGCCTCGGCTCCCTCGACCGACTCGAAGCCGTGCTTCAAGCTCCCGTAGCCATCATCGATGGCCCCGCAGCTCAACCGCTCCCCGTTGCGAGAGGTGAACTCACTTTCGACCGCGTCAGCTTCGCCTACACCGATGGCGAGAGCGTCCTGAAAAACGTTTCCCTCCACCTTCCAGCGGGCACGGTGTGCGCACTCGTCGGACCGAGCGGCGCCGGCAAATCCACTTTCGCCAATCTCGTTCCACGCTTCTTCGACCCCGTCGCAGGCCGCGTCCTACTCGACGGCCATGATCTTCGCGCCATTCGCCTCGCCGATCTCCGCCGCAACATCGCGGTCGTCTCCCAAGATCTCGTGCTGTTCAACGACACGATTTTCAACAACCTCTTAATTGCTCGCCCTGAGGCCACCCTCGCCGACGTTGAAACGGCCGCTCGCGCCGCGTTTGCGCATGATTTTATCCGCAGTTTCCCCGATGGCTACGCCACCATCGTCGGCGAACGCGGCGCACGTCTCTCCGGTGGACAAAAACAACGCCTCGCCCTCGCGCGCGCCTTTCTGCGCAACGCCCCGATCCTCATCCTCGACGAGGCCACCAGCGCCCTCGACAGCGAGAGCGAAGCCGCCATCCAACTCGCCCTCAAGAAATTGGTCGTCGGCAAAACCGTGCTCATCATCGCCCACCGCTTTTCCACCATACGCGACGCGACCAAAATCCTCGTGTTCGACCAAGGAGAGATCGTAGCCGCCGGCACCCACGCCGAACTTCACGCGAACCAGCCGCTTTACCGTTCACTCTACGACCGCCAACAAGGCACCTAAACTTACCCCGTCGAACCAGCTCAAGCTCAGCCCTCTCGCCGGTTTAGTTTTCCACCCGCACAATCCCTTCACTGTCTCTGCCTCCTCCGTGTCACTTTCTGAACAAAAAAATAACTCCAAGCTGACGAACACGCCGCAGCGCGTGTCCGGCAAGGTAATCTGGCTCTACGGTCTTTCCGGCGCCGGCAAGAGTACGCTGGGCGAGGCCCTCGAACGCCAGCTGCGCGCGGAAAACTACGTGACGCAAATCTTGGACGGCGACGTCCTCCGTCGGGGACTCAACCGCGACCTCGGCTTCTCGGAAAAAGATCGCACCGAAAATATCCGACGCGCCGCCGAACTCGCCAAACTTTTTGCGCACGCCGGCGTCGTCACGATCTGTTCCTTTATCACGCCGTTGCGCGCGCATCGGGCCATGGCCCGTGAAATCATATCCGCGCCAGACCTGATCGAAGTTTACGTCGAGGCCTCGTACGCCACGTGCGCGCAGCGCGATCCGAAAGGCCTCTACGCTCGGGCCGCCGCTGGCCAAATCGCTTCATTCACCGGTCGTGATTCGGCCTTTGAGCCTCCGATCGCCGGCGAAGCGTCGCTCGTGTTGAGCACCGAAAACGCCACGCCCGCCGCCTCACTCGCGACCTTGCACGCCTTTGTTTCTCGCGCGCTCACCTCACGCTAAACCTGCCGCGCGTTCAGCGACGCACGCGCACGATGTAGTGCAAATAAAGCGTGTTTTTCAGATAACCGAAAGTTAGCGCGTTTAAAATCCGCACATTCCAGCCCGCGTCGACTTTCTTAAACACGCGCTCGATCCGCAGGCCGTTGCTCGAGAATAATTCCTCGATCGTTTCCAATGTGAAAAACCGCAGATGGGTGCGATCCAGTAACCCTTCCTGCGCGTAGCGCCATTGCCCGCGGATCATTTTGCGGATGTTCCGGTGAAAACCCACATTCGGAATACTGGCCACGATGCAACCGTCGGGCTTGAGCAACGTTTTAAGTTTCGCGACCACCGCCCAGGGGTCCGCCGTGTGCTCCAATACATCCGCGCAGATCACGCAATCCACCGAGCCCACCGGAAATGGCAGCGCGACGTGCTCGATGTTTCCAACGACCACTTCATCCAACCAGCGCCGGGCCTCTTCGCCAGCCGCCGGAAATAACTCCGCTCCGTGCACGGTCTTCACGCCCGGTTGCTCTTTGAGCCAACGCCCGAGCGTGCCTTTGCCGCAGCCCACATCCAAAATCGTCGCGCAGCCCTCAGGAATCGCCTCGATGACCTCGCCGCGCAGGTGCGCGTAATAATCGGTACGTTTGCCGTTTTCTGACGCTGGCAACCAAGTCGGAAGGTTAAATTGCATTGCGAGTAAGGGGTATCCGTCGCTAAAGTATTCATGTCATATTCGTACACCACGCATGCCGGCAAGCCCGCACATCCTCGTCATACGCCGGCGCTACCTCGGCGATATCGCCCTGTTAGGCTCCTTCCTGCGCAATCTTCGCCTGCATTGGCCTCAAGCCCGCATCGGCGTCCTCACCGAGCCCGCCTACAGCGCACTCCTCGCGCTCAATCCCGACATCACCGGCGCCATTGCCCTACCCACGAAACTCGGAGCTTGGCCAAAGTTCATCCGGACCCTGCGTCGCGCGCGTTTCACGCACGTCTTTGATCTGGATAACACGGATAAAACCGCGCTCATCACGCGGGTAACGGGCGCTCCAGAGCGCCATGCAATACATCTCGAGAAACTCCGCCGGCACTTTTCAAGTTTTTACACCCACACGACGTTTATCAGTTCGGAAAAATACAGCACGAGCCACATCACCGAGACCTACCTCGCGATGCTCGTAACCGCTGGCGTGCCCGTCGTCACGCGCGAAGCCCGTCTTGTCCCGCGTCCCAGTGATATTGCCGCCATCACCGCGCTCGTCGGGCCACCACAGACGCATACGCGCAAAATCCTCCTGCACCCCGGCAGCCGCAGCCCTTATCGAGTCTGGCCGGCAGAAAATTTCGCCGCGCTCTGTGACCGCATCCAAGACAAACTCAACGCGCAGATTTTTCTCGTGGGTGGTCCGGCCGAACGTCCGCTCCTCGACGCCATCCGCACCGCAGCAAAGTCGCATCTTGTCGTCATCGACCGCGCTTTACCGATTGGGCAATTTGCCGCACTCGCCGCCCAATTTGACCTGATGATCTGTCACGACAGTGGCCCGATGCACGTCGCCACCGCCGTGGGCACGCGCGTCGTCGCCCTCGTCGGCGCACAAAACATCACCATCTGGGGCCCCGTCGGCCCGCACCACCAAATCCTCCAAGCCAGCCAACCCTGCGCCGCCGCTTGCGTCGCGCCCGCGGATTGTTCGCCCGGCGATTCCTATAAAAATCTGTGCGTGCGGCGTATTACTATCGCCGATACCTTCGCTGCGGTGCGCACGGCGCTCGCCACCGCCCGATGAGCGCCGCCACTCCGCTCATCACCTTCGGCATTCCGGCGTACAACCGCCCCGCGCTGCTCGCCGAAACCCTCGCGAGCATCGCCGCCCAAACCTCGAACATTCCCTACGAAGTGATCGTGTGCGACGACGGCACCTTGCCTGAAACCGCGGCCACCGTTGCACGTTTTCCTGCGGCTAACTTTTTTTATCACCGCAACTCACCGTCGCTCGGGCCGGTCCGCAATTGGAACGAAGTCATTCGCCGCGCGCGCGGCACATGGGTCATGGTGCTCCACGAGGACGACACGCTCTATCCGTGGTACCTCGCCTCGGTCATCCCGCATCTTCGCGCCGATCTCGCCGCGATCTGCACGCGGACTGTATCCGGCGCCACCCCGCCCGCGCTCGTCGCCCCCGCCACGCCGGCTCAAGCTCGCGCCGTCGCCTATCCACCTCGCTTTTTTCTAAAAAGTGCGATGACGCCTTTCCCCGGCGTCCTCATCCGCCGTGAACTCGCGCAGCACCTCGGCGGTTTTTCGGCAAATGCCGGGCCGCTCGCCGACTATGAATTTTGGTATCGTCTCGCCTGCGCCGGTCGCATCGAAGTCGTGCGCACGGTCGCCGCGTTTTATCGCGTCGCCGACGGCCAGTGGACGGAACGCGCTTGGCCCACCATGATTCGCCAAACGCATCTCCTGCGCCTCCGTATCGCTCGCGAACAATTTCCCGCCACCCCGCGCCTCGGTCGCTGGCTCGCGCGTTTTTTCACTTACCGCAACGCCCTGAGCTACGCCGCACGTTTCCCCCAAAAGCCCGCTTCGCTCGCGCGCGCGCTGCGGCTCGGCGCCATCCCGTTTGCGCGCTTGCCGAGCGGCTGGGTTTGGGGCGCGCTCAAACGCTTCGCCTGATCGCCATGCGCCTCACCGTCGCCCTCTGCACTTACAACCGCGCCGATTTCCTCCGGCAAACGCTCGCTGGCTTGGCGCGGCAAAATTTCCCGCGCGACCAATTCGAAGTGCTCGTCATCGACAATAACTCCCGTGACCACACTGCCGCCGTCGTCGCCGAGTTTGCCAACACCGTCCCCGCGCCGCGCCACGTGCTCGAAACACAGCAAGGCCTCGACTACGCGCGCAACCGCGCCATCAGCGAAGCCCGCGGTGACCTCATTATTTTTGGCGACGACGACATCCTCATCGCTCCGGATTGGCTCACGCAGATGCTCGCGCCTTTTGCGACGGCCAACGCGGAGCACATCGGCGCGGTCGGCGGAGAAGTCATTCCCGTTTTCCCCGATGGTCTACCGCCTTGGGTCGCCGAGTGGCACGCGCCCCTCGCCTTCCGCACCGACGCCGGCCCGCTACCCGCTCGTCACAGCCCGATGGGCGCTAACCTCGCCATCCCGCGGGCGGTGTTTGCGCGCGTCGGCCTGTTTCACACGGCCCTTGATCGCGCGGCGGGAAATTATTTCTCCGGCGGGGACAGCGAAATGGTCCGCCGCATCCGCGCGGCCGGCCTTGAAATCTGGTTCGCTCCCCGCGCCGCCGTGCGCCACCAGATGCCCGCGAGCCGCACCACGTTTCGCTACGCCGCGCGCCACGCTTTTGATTCCGCGCGTTCGCGCACCATCGACCGCGCCGGCCAGCCCGGCGGCAAGACCTACCTCGCTTCGCGCTGGCTCGCCAATATCCTAAAACTCCTCGGTTACGCCATCATGGCGCTCTTGGCCGCGCTCATCTTGCGTACGGGCGACGCCAAAAAAGCGCTCGTCCGCGCCTGGCGCTCGTGCGGCTACCTTTATCAAATCCCGCGCTCGCTCGTCGGGAAAATTTAAGTCTCACTCGCGTCGTGGCTGATCCGCTTCAACTTTCCGTCGTCATCGTGGCCAAAAACGAGGCCGCGAATCTCCCGCGCTGCCTCGCCAGTGTGCTCGGCTGGACGGCCGAGATCGTAGTCGTGCTCAACGCCACCACCGACGCCTCTGAGGCCCTCTCGCTCGCCGCCGGCGCCCGCGTGCATCACCTGCCGTGGTCAGGGTTCCGCGACACCAAGAACGCCGCGCTCGCGCTCGCGACGCAGCCGTGGGCGCTTTGCCTCGACGCCGACGAAGAAGTTTCCCCGGCCCTCCGCGCCGCGATCACCGCGTTTTTTGCCCGCGCCGATTTCGACGCCTTCGCCGGCGCGCGCTTCCCGCGCAAGGTGTGGTTCATCGACCGCTGGATCACGCACGGCGATTGGTATCCCGATCTCAGCCTGCGCCTCATTTGCCGCGCCCGCGCGCGCTGGGGCGGCGACGCCTTCGTCCACGAGAAAATGGAATGCACCGGCCCCGTCGCGACCTTGCGCGGCGATCTCCATCATTACTCGTTCCCCACGCTGTCGAGCCACGTCGCGAAAATAAACCCCTTCGCCGATCTTTTCGTGCAACAACATCAGGCGCGCGGCTCGCGTTTCTCGGTGCTCGCTGCGGTGGTCCGGCCGTTTTGGCGTTTCGTGCGCGCGTACGTTTTCAAACTCGGGTTTCTTGACGGTTTCCCCGGTTTTTACATCGCGTGGGCGACGGCCTTTGGCGCGTTCGTGCGCTACAGCCGGCTTTACGAGGCGGAGAAGCAGAGTCCGCCCACGAACCATGGCTAACGAGCCGCATACGTTCAGCAAACTGGCCGAAGAACTCGTCGGCGATTTCCGCGGCGTCGCGTTTGATGAACCGCGCAAAACCCGCAAGCGCCCCACGCTCGCGCTCGCCGGCCTCGTCGAGTCGATCCTCAACCAACACCAAATCGGCCGCGACTCGGCCGAACACACGATCCGCGCGCATTGGCCCGAACTCGTCGGCCCCGCCAACGCCAGTTACTCGCACGCCGTCCGCATCGAACGCGAAAAGCGCCTAGTCGTGCACGTCGCCCATTCGGTCGTGCGCAACGAGCTGTTCATGCACCGCGCCGAAATCGTGGAGCGTATCCAAAAGCTACCCGGTTGCGCCGCCATCAAGGAACTCAACCTCCGCGCCGGCTAAGGCCGCTTAAGTGACGTTTTGGCGCAGATCGAACTGAGGCCAAATTTGCGCTTGCGCGGGCAGCTGAGGTTTCAGAGTTTGAGACCTTGCGTTAGTGAGAGTCCATCGGTTGTGGACGCTCACCATGACCGGTCCGGCATTCCGCCGGATTAAAACGGTGGCGCCGGCCAACCCGAGTTTCCCTCGGTGCGGGCGGGCGGCACGGGACCTGCAAAGGCCCCCTACAGTCGTGCAACTCAAACACTAAACCATGTCCACTACTACCGTCGTTAAGCCAGAAATCATCGCTAAATTCAAAACCCACGACACCGATACCGGTTCGTCCGAAGTTCAGATCGCGCTGCTCACCGCCCGGATCAATCACTTGACCGAGCATCTCCGCACCCACCGCAAGGATTTCCACTCGCGCCGTGGTCTGCTCCAGATGGCGAGCCGCCGTCGTAAGCTTCTCGATTATCTCAAGAAGCACGAATTGAACAAATACACCGATATTCTCGCGAAGCTGAGCCTTCGCAAGTAACGCTTTAAATCGCACGGGCGACCCGATCCGCGGGTCGCCCGTTGTCTTTACCGACACTCGAATCAAGACAGGGACATTTCTGATTGTTGCTCCAAACGGGGCGCCAACCTGAAATCTCTCGAGTCTGACCGAGATGATTGCAAAGCCCGGCCGGCCTTCGCGCCGACCGCAGCCCAAAACCCGAGACACCGCCGCCGCGCCCCGTGCGCGCCGCCGGCATCTCTTGTCCGCTAACCGAAAAACAAAACCGTCAGTTAATCCGAAATCCGCGGCCCCTACGCCGCATCCGTCCGAAAATCCGTTATGAATCAGAAACACAATGTCACCGTTCCCGGCCTCGGGATGACCTTCTCCACCGGCTCCATCGCCCAACTCGCGGGCGGCGCCGTCAACGTCAATGTCGGCGAGACCAACGTCTTCGTCACCGCCTGCGTCGCCCAGACCATGCGCCCCGGCCAAGATTTTTTCCCCCTCACCGTCGACTATCGCGACAAGTACGCCGCTGCGGGCCGCTTCCCCGGTGGTTATTTCAAACGCGAAGGTCGCCCTTCTGAGCGCGAGATCCTGATCTCCCGCCTCTGCGACCGTCCTTGCCGCCCCCTCTTCCCCGAGGGTTTCCTCAATGAAGTCCAAATCATCGGCCAGCTCATGTCCGCCGATTTGATCCACGACTCCGACATCGCGATGGTCAACGGCGCCTCCGCCGCCCTCGCCATCTCCGACATCCCCTGGAATGGGCCCATCGGCTGCGTGCGCGTCGCCATGATCGACGACAAGTTCGTCGCCAACCCGACCATCGAGCAAATGTTCTCCAGCTCGCTCGACTTGATCTACGTCGGCAACGCCAAGGACATGTTGATGATCGAAGGTTCCGCCGACCAGATCTCCGAAGAGAAATTCGTCGAAGCCCTCGCCTTCGGCCACGAAGCCATCCAGCCCATCATCGCGGCCATCAAAGAGCTCACCGCTCTCGCCGGTAAGACCAAGTCCGTCTTCAAGCTCGTCGGCGCCACGCCTGAGGCCCGCGCCATCATCGAGCGCGTCGTCCCGGCTGACCGCGTTTCCGCCGCCATCTTCGGCTTCGAGAAAAACGTCCGCTCCGCCAACGTCAAAGCC
The DNA here is from genome assembly GCA_947449835.1 of Opitutia bacterium. Classification (GTDB taxonomy): domain Bacteria; phylum Verrucomicrobiota; class Verrucomicrobiia; order Opitutales; family Opitutaceae; genus Tous-C4FEB. The sequence continues at coordinate 17,184 of CANFSZ010000005.1, read as the reverse complement.
CTCAAGGAAGAAGCCAAAGCCGCTCTCCTCGCTGAGCTCGGCGAAGGCAAGTTCACCGACGTCGACCTCAACGTCGTGTTCGAAGACCTCCAATACAAAGCCTACCGCGCTACCGTCCTCGCCAAAGGCGTCCGCTCCGACCACCGCGACGCGAAGTCCCTTCGCCCGCTCCAAGCCCAAGTCGGCGTCCTCCCCCGCGTCCACGGTTCCGCCATGTTCCAACGCGGCGACACCCAAAACATCGCCATCGTCACCCTCGGGCCAACGAAGGAAGCGCAGGAAATGGACGGCCTCACCGGCGGCCCAACCTCCAAGTCGTTCATTCTCCACTACAACTTCCCGCCGTTCTCCGTCGGTGAAGCGGGTCGCTTCATCGGCCCCGGCCGCCGCGAAATCGGTCACGGCGCCCTCGCCGAACGCTCCCTCGTTCCGATTCTCCCGCCCGAAGATGCGTTCCCCTACAGCATCCGCGTCGTCTCCGAGATCATGGCCTCCAACGGCTCGACCTCGATGGCTTCGATCTGCGGCGGCTGCTTGGCCCTCATGGACGCCGGCGTGCCGATCATCGCTCCCGTCGCCGGTATCTCCTGCGGTCTCATGACCGAGATGGATTCCGCGGGCGCCATCACCAAGTGGACCACGATCACCGACATCCTCGGTGAAGAAGACCACTTCGGCGACATGGACTTCAAAGTCGCCGGCACCACCAAGGGCATCACCGGCTTCCAGCTCGATCTGAAGATCAACGGCCTGCCCTTCGAAATCGCCAAGACCGCGATCTACCAAGCGCGCGAAGCCCGCATCGAAATTCTCAAGACGATGCTCGCCTCCCTGCCCGCGCCCCGCGCCGGCCTCAGCCAATACGCCCCGCGCATCCAGACGATCCAGATCGATCCCGAAAAGATCGGCCTGCTCATCGGGCCCGGCGGCAAGACGATCCGTCGCATCACCGAAACGACCGGCGCGCAGATCGACATCTCCGACGACGATTCCGGCAAGATCTTCATCTACTCCAACAACGGCGACGCGATGGCCCGTGCCATCAAGGAAATCGACAGCCTCTGCGGCGGCGGTTCCGGTCCCGGCGGTGGCGGCGGTGAACCCATCGAGATGGGCAAGATCTACACCGGCCGCGTCACCGGCGTGAAGGACTTCGGTTGCTTCGTCGAGTGCACCCCCGGCAAAGAAGGCCTCTGCCACATCAGCGAACTCTCCGAGCAGCGCGTGCGCCGCACCGAAGACGTCGTCAAGATGGGCGATTCCATCACCGTGAAGTGCATCGGCATCGACGAACGCTCCGGCAAAGTCCGCCTGAGCCGCAAGGCCGCCATGCGCGACCTCGAAGGCCAGCCCGCCGGCGCTCCCGCCCCCGCCGCTGAATAACGCGCAAGGGAAACGCGCTTAAACCCGCGCTTCCCTTCGATCCCTCCAGCCGCGTCGCCCCCCAAGCGTCGCGGCTTTTTTGTGCCCGCAAACATTCCGTTGCCGCACGCCCGATTCTATCCAACGCACGCTTTCCTTTTTCGTGTGTTTCCCCTCTTTCGTGTTTCACTCCAAACATGAATTTACTCGTCACCAACGACGACGGCATCGCCAGCCCCTTTCTCCACGAACTCGTCGCCGCCCTCCGCCTCGCCGGCCACGCGCCCTACGTCGCCGCGCCCAAGACCGAACAAAGCTGGGTCGGCGCTGCCAAATCCCGCGACCGTGCGATCCACGCCACCGCGGCCGATCGCGGTCTCGGTTGCCCCACGTGGATCATCGACGGCACTCCGAGCGATTGCGTAAACATCGCCCTCGACCACCTCATCCCGCGCACCACCGCTATCGACGCCGTCCTCAGCGGCATCAACATCGGCTTCAACGCGTCGCTGGGTTTCATCATCGCGAGCGGCACCATCGCCGGCGCTTGGGAAGGCGCCCTCCACGGCTTGCCCGCCCTCGCCTTTTCCCAAGCCCTCACCGAAGAAGCCTACAACCAACTCAAAGCGTCAGCCGACACCCCCGACGCCGACTTGCTCGTCACGTTGCGTCACTCCGCCGCCCACGCCGCGCGCCTCACCGCGCCGCTCATCGGAGCAACCGCCCCGCACAGCTTCGTCGTCCACAACATCAACTTTCCGCTTCCCTGCGGCCCCACTTCCCTCGTGCACCGCACGATTCCCGCGCGCGTCGTGATCCCGCGCCTTTATTCGCCCGCCTGCTCCGACGGTAACCATCGCCTCATCTTCCGCGCCGGCGAAGACCTCTCCGCCAACGAACCCCTCACTGACCGCGCGGCCCTCGCCGCAGGCCACATTAGCCACACCACCCTCGACTACACGCGTCTCGGCCACTGAGCGCGCGCTCCCGATCTGACACCGGCGAAGAACGGCTATGCGCGGTTTGACGGTCCGATGCCGAATCTTCTGCATTCCTGAAAAAAATTACCAAAGTAGAAATCCGTATTTCTCTCCTGCGATCTTGCGCCCAAAAAACTGATTTCGTTTTCTTTACCCTCATCGCTGCGGCGCGCTCATCGTTTACCGCCGCCCGATTTTTACCCCACGTCTGAAACCTCTGTTCGTCTCCCTATGAAAACTCCGGCGATTTTCCTGCTTCTGTTATCACTGGCGCTCAGCTGCGCGGCCAACCCGATTCGCGTCCTTTATCTAGGCACACCCGACCGCACGCCGCGCATGAACGCCCACGTCCTGATGCGTGACCTTGGCCGCGACGCCATCTGGTTTGATTACATCTCCGAGCCCGCCGCCGCCACGCCCGCCTTCGTCGCCAAGTTCGACGTCCTCGTCCTCGACGCCCCGGCCGATCTTTTTTCCAAAGCCCTCGCCGCCACGCCCGCCGCGAATGTCGTCGCCGCGGCCTCCTTCGGTGATTCCGCCGCCGAAGGCTACGCCCTCGCCGTGCAGCCCAAGCTCCTCGCCGCCGCCGGCCCTGTGCGCGTCGCCGCCTGGAAAAAATTCCTAGCCCAACGCGAGCCCGAGCAACGCGAAGCCCGCCCCACCATCGCCAACTACGAAAAACGACCCGAGCCCCTCACGTTTCAATTTCCCTTCAACGTCAAAGGCAGCGTCGAGCGCACCCAAGTCGCCCCCGATCTGCGCCTCGTCCTTTTCGCCGGCGAGCCCGACATCGCCAAACCCATCTTCATGGCTTGGGACGAACGCGGCCGCCTCTGGATCGCCGAAACCCGCGATTACCCGCACGACGTCAAACCCGACGGCCGTGGCAACGACAGCATCAAAATTTGCGAAGACACCGACGGCGACGGCCGCGCCGATAAGTTCACCATCTTCGCCGATCACCTCAACATTCCCACCGGTTTCACCTTCGCCAACGGCGGCATCGTCGTCGCCCAATCCCCGCGCTTCCTCTTTCTCAAAGACACGAACGGCGACGACAAGGCCGACGTCCGCACCGAGATCATGACCGGCTGGGGCATCAACGACACGCACGCCCAAGCCAACAATCTCCACTACGGCTTCGACAACTGGCTCACCGGCGCCGTCGGCTACTCGGGTTTCAAAGGTACCATCGGCGGCGTTGAAAAACAATTTGCGCAGGGCATCTACCGCTTCAAAGCCGATGGCTCCGCCCTCGAATTCCTCCACCAGTTTACCAACAACACGTGGGCTCAAAGCGTAAATCAATTCGGCGACGCATTCGGCGGCACCGCCAACAATGCCCCGATTTTCTTCGGCGGCATCCCCGCGACCATCGTCCCCAAAGGCGTCCGCGCCATGACCGCCAAGCGCATCAACACCGAAGACAAAGACCACACGATCACGCCCAACTTCCGCCAAGTCGACGTCATGGGCGGCTACACCGCCGCCGCCGGCAGCGCGTTCATCTACTCCGATAATCTCCCCGCGCGCCTCCAGGGCAAAGCCATGGTCTGCGAGCCCACGATGAAAAACATCGCCCTCTTCGACGTCGTCCGCGACGGCGCGGGCTACGCCGCCCACGACGGTTTCCCGCTCGTCGCCAGCAGCGATGAATGGATGTCTCCCGTCTTCGCCGAAGTCGGCCCCGACGGCGCGGTCTGGTTCTCCGACTGGCAAAATTACATCATCCAACACAACCCCACGCCCAACGTCGGCCGCGGCGGCTACGAGGCCAAAACCGGCGTCGGCGGCGCCCACGAAAACCCACTCCGCGATCACGCCCGCGGTCGCATTTATCGCGTCGTCTGGGATCAAGCCAAACCCGCTGCGATCACTTCCCTCCAAGGCGCCAAGACCGCCCAACTTGTCGCCGCTTTAAATTCATCCACGCTTTTCTGGCGTCTGACCGCCCAGCGTCTCCTCGTCGAGGGTCAACACCACGACGCCGCCGAAGCCCTCAAAGCCCTCGTCCGCGCTCCCGCCGCGATTCCAGCCATCCACGCGCTCTGGACGCTCCACGGCCTCGGGCTCCTCGACGAAGCCACGCACCGCGGCGCGCTCCATCACGCCGACGCCGCCGTCCGCCGCAACGCCATCCGCGCCCTCGGTAACGACGCCCGCGCCGTCGCGCTCTACTTTGGCAGCTCCGTCGTCAGCGATCCCGATGCGCTCACCAAACTCGCCTCCTTTGTAAAACTCGCTGAGTTCTCCGAGACCAAACAAATCCAAACCGTCGTCGCCAGCCTCGTCCGCAACCCCGCCAACCAAGCCGACGATTGGCTCAAAGAAGCGACCCGCATCTTGGGCCGCATCCACGGCGCCGCGCTCTACCGCAACGGCGAAAACATTCTCACCGCCGGCGGCTTCGAGGCCATGAGCGCCGATGGCTTGCCCGTCGGTTGGCAACGTCGCGACCTCAGCAACCGCGACGGCAACAAGACCCTCGTTTGGAGCGCCGCCAGCGGCGAAAAAGAAGCTCACGGCGGCAAGCAAGCCCTGCGCGCCGTCGCCGCCTACGATGTCGACACGAGCCTCTACATCGACGTCCCCGTAAAACCCAACACCCAGTATCGTCTCGCAGGTTGGATCAAAACCAAAGGCATGTCGGGCCGCATTAACTTTAGCGAAACTCTGAGTAAAACCGAGACCGACCTCATCCGCCGCCGCGACTCCGATTGGCTCGAGATCGAGACCGACTTCAACAGCGGCAACCGCACCCAAGCCAGCCTCAGTTTCATTTTCGCCGGCAAAGGTGAAATCCAAGTCGACGACGTGCGCCTGAGCGAACTCATCCCGCTTGAAGATCCCAACAAAGTTACCGTCGCCGACGCCCAACGCGGCCAGCAACTGTTCCTCAAACACCCCGCCGCTTGCATTCTCTGTCACGCGCTCAACGGCCAAGGCAGCAACGTCGGCCCCGCGCTCGACGGCATCGCCTCACGCACCACCCCAGCCTACATCCACGAGAGTCTGATGGAACCTAGCAAAGTCATCGCGAAGGGCTACGAACAATACACCGCTTCCCCTATGCCGCCGATGGGCGACATCTTCAGCCCGCAAGAACTCTCCGACATCGAAGCCTTCATCCAAACTCTGAAATAATCCGCAGCTTTTCTTCTTTTCCCATGAGCAAAAAATTCAACATCGCCATCATCGGCCTTGGTTTCGGCGCCGAGTTTATTCCGATTTACCAAGCGCACCCCAACGCCCACTTGCTCGCCGTCTGCCAACGCGACCCGAAGAAACTTAAAACTATTCAGGACGCCTTCGGCATTCCGCGCGGCTACACCGATTACGACGAGCTACTCCAAGATCCCGACATCGACGCCGTTCACATCAACACGCCGATCCCCGACCACGCCGAGCAATCCATCAAAGCGCTCAAAGCCGGCAAACACGTCGCCTGCACCGTCCCGATGGCCACCTCCGTCGCCGACTGCAAACGCATCGTCGAACTCACCAAGAAAACCGGCCTCAACTACATGATGATGGAGACCGTCGTTTACGCCCGCGAATATCTCTACGTCAAAGAACTCTACGATCGCGGCGACCTAGGCAAAATCCAGTTTCTCCAAGCCAGCCACCAGCAAGACATGGACGGTTGGCCAAACTACTGGCCCGGCCTCCCGCCCATGTGGTACGCCACGCACTGCGTCGGGCCTATTCTCGCCCTCACCGACGCCACCGCTGAATACGTTTCCTGCTTCGGCTCCGGCACGATCCGCAAAGAGCTCGTTAAAAACTACGGTTCGCCCTTCGCTGTCGAGACCGCCCACATCAAATTCAAAAACTCCGACCTCACCGCGCGCATCATCCGCTCGCTCTTTGATACCGCCCGCCAATACCGCGAGAGCATCGACGTCTACGGCTCGAAAAAATCCTTTGAGTGGTCGCTCATCGAACACGAGCCGCACGTTCTCCACACCGCGAAAAAACCCGAGCATAAAATCCCGCAAAAAGTCAAAGCCCCCGACTACGCGAAGCGCCTGCCAAAAGGCATCCAGAAATTCACGACTAAGGGCGTCTACGATCTGGGCAAAAAAACGCACTTGAGCTTCACCCAAGGCGCTGGCCACGGTGGCTCGCACCCGCATCTGGTCCACGAGTTCCTCACCGCCCTCGTCGAGGGCCGTGAGTGCTACCCCAACGCCGTCAAATCCGCCAACTGGACTTGCGTCGGTCTCTGCGCCCACGAGTCCGCGCTCGCTGGCGGCAAAATCGTGAAACTCCCCGCGTTTACCCAAGGCTGAGCAGGTTTTATAAAAAACACTCAAAAACACCCGCCCGGGCCCACACAGGGTCCGGGCTTTTTTGTGCCGCCAAAGTTGCCTTTGCATCTTGGCCACAAGGTCTTTCACTGCGCATTCCGATGATCGAAGTCCAAAACCTCACCCGCGTCTTCCGCACCTATAAAAAAATCCCTGGCTTCTGGGGCGGCGTGAAGGGTTTGTTTAAACGCGAATTCGAGGAAACCGCCGCGGCCAAAGATATTTCGTTCACAATCGCCGAGGGTGAATTCGTCGGCTTCCTAGGGCCCAACGGCGCGGGCAAGACCACGACGCTGAAAATGCTCTCGGGGCTGATCTACCCGACGAGCGGCCAAGCTCGCGTCGCCGGCTACGATCCGACAAAACGCGAGAACGCCTACCGCCGTCTCTTCGCGCTCGTCCTCGGCCAAAAAAACCAACTTTGGTGGGATCTGCCCGCCATCGAGTCGTTTCACCTGTTGCGCGCGATTTACGGCATCCCGCCCGCTGAGTTCAAAACCACCCTCGACGAGCTTGTGCTGCTCCTCGATGTCGGGAAAAAATTGAACGTCATGGTTCGCGAGCTCTCGCTCGGCGAGCGCATGAAAATGGAGCTCATCGCCGCGCTCCTGCACCGCCCGCGCGTCTTGTTTCTCGATGAGCCGACCATCGGCCTTGACGTGATTTCACAAAAAGCCGTCCGCTCATTCCTGCGCGACTACAACCGCAAATACCGCGTCACCATTTTGCTCACGAGCCACTACATGGCCGACATCAAAGAGCTCTGCGAACGCGTCATCGTCATCCACAAGGGCAACAAAATCTACGACGGCGCCCTCGATCGCCTTGAGGCCGGTTCAGGCAGCCGCAAAAAAATCCTGACGTTTCTCCCCGGCGACACGTCGTTTCCCGAGACGTGGACTTCCGGTCACGGCGAGACCAAGCGCGACGCCGAAACCGGAAAATTTACCGTGCGCACGCCCAGCGAAACCATCGTAGCCGTCTCGCAGGAAATCCTGAGCACCGGCCCCGTCGCTGACATCACGATCGAAGACGTTCCGCTCGAAGACATCATTGCCGAGCTTTTCACCTCCAACGACGCCAAGAGCCAACCAGCCTGATCGACGTGAGTGTTTGATTCGAAAGAAGTACATCGACCGTAGGAGCTTTGATTTTTGCATCATAGTATCAAAGAGAAGGGGAGCGAAGAAAGCGCACCGCTCAGACGGTGATAGCGATGTTAAAAATTCACTCATCTTTAGCCTGAGAAGTCCCTGAACTCCTTGTGGAGGTTTTCTGAAAAAAGTGGGATTATCCCACTTGTGTCTTTAGGGGAACAGATCAAGTTAACTTCACTATGAGTATTTTCTTCAAAGGCACCCATTTCGAGTTGATCAATGAAATCATCAAACCCGACGCCAAAAAGCGTCTCAGCCTAGGGTCAGCCGCAGCTCAAGCTGGAGTTGCTTACAACATCTACCGCAACCAAATCGGACAAATCATGCTCGATCCCGTGAAAGCCGTGCCCGTGTATGAAACTTGGCTTTACGAAAACAAACCAGCCCTTGCTTCAGTTAAACGAGGTCTCGCCCAATCAGCTACTGGTCGCACCAAGAAACGTGGCTCCTTCGCAACTTACGCCAAGGAGGATTGATTCATGCAAAGGGAGTTAATTTTCACCGATGAGGCGGATGAACAACTGTTAGCCCTTGAGACTAATCCGGCTAAAATCGGCCTCCTTAAGCAGGTGCGTAAGACTTTGGGATTGCTAGAGACCAACATCAAACACCCGAGCCTAAAGACTCATGAATACAGCTCCCTAGCAGGAGCCAAAGGCGAGCGAATCTGGGAGGCCTACGCGCAAAACAAAACACCCGGAGCGTATCGCGTCTTCTTCCATTATGGGCCAAATGCTGGTGAAGGCAAAAAGCGCGTGCCCGTTTTGACCATTGTGGCAATCACTCCTCACCCGTAAAATTTTTAGCCAGACTTTTGTCTTGGGATTACGAGGCCGAGAATGCACGAGAAACAGTGGCGCACCTAAGCAAGATAAGCTGCAACTCAAACGCACTTTAAACAGACTTTTTAAAGCCGTGTAGGAGTCACCTGTGACACGTCTTTCTGCTATTTTTTAAGTCGTAAAAAATTCCCGCACGGTCGCCGCAACGTTGGCGCTGGCGACTTCGCTCTCGGTGCGATCACCGAGGTCGCGGATTTTCACGATGCCCTTCGCTAATTCTTCGGCGCCGTAAATGAGCGCCAACTTAGCGCCGGAATCTGAAGCGGTTTTGAACTGTTTCCCGAACGCGACTTCCTTGAGCGGATAATCGACGCGATAGCCCATCGCCCGCAGCGCTTGAATATCGGCAAACGCCGCGCGCCGCTCCGCCTCGCCGCCGATCACGCAATATATATCGGGCGCCTGCACAAACGTCGGCATCAAACCGCGCTGTTCGAGCAGCAGCGCAAACGTCATATCGCCAATCGCAAAGCCCACCGCCGGTAACGCCGGGCCGCCGAGTTTTTGCACGAGATCGTCGTAGCGCCCGCCGCCGGCCAGCGCGCGGAGTTCGCCTTTACGGTCAAACGCCTCGAAAACGAAGCCCGTGTAATACGCCAGACCACGCACGACCCCGAGATCGACTTCGACGAAGCGCTCCAGCCCCATCGCGGCGAGGCCGCCAAGGAGTTTCCGCCAATCGCCCAAACGCGCCGCGAGTTTCTCGCCGCCGATGGGCGCGAGCACCGCTTCCAGCGCCGGCAACGATTTGATTTGGAGAAACTCGAGCACCTTGGCTTTGAGGCCGGCTTCCAATTCGCCGAATTGCTCCGCGTAGGCCTTGAAGGCGTCGTCGCCCATTTTTTCGAATTTATCAACGGCGCCCAACACGGCGCGGATGCGCGCTTCGTCGAGCCCGAGTGCTTCGAGATAATAAAACCACAGATTCCGGTCGCTCAGGCGCACGTAAAAATCCTGCTCGGTGAGGCCGAAACTGCACAGACATTGGGTCAAAAGCGCGATCAGCTCGATCTCCGCCTCGGGGCCGGGTTCGCCGAAAATATCGGCGTTGAACTGAAAGAAGCAGCGCCCGCGGCCTTTTTGCATGCGCTCGTAGCGGTAAAATTCGGCGATGCTGTACCACTTGATCGGGCGCTTGAGGGCGCTGGCTTTGGCGCCGACGAGCCGGCACACGGTCGGAGTCATCTCGGGCCGGAGGGCGACTTCGCGGCCGCCTTTGTCGGTGAAACTGAAAAGTTGGCCTTCGATTTCGTCGCCGGACTTGGTTTTATAAAGATCGAGCGGCTCAAGCACGGGCGCGTCGTATTCGGCAAACCCATAAGCGCCGGCGGTCTGACGCCAGAGACGGAAGATGTGATTCCGGCGGGAAAGATCTTCGGGATAGAACTCGCGGAAACCGGGCAGGGTCTGGAACGTGGCCATGGGACCGGCAAGGTAGCGCCCCGAACCCGTCACCCGCCAACCAAAAAAAGACCCGGACCAGTCGAAACTGGGCCGGGTCGAAATAAAACGGAGCCGCGAATTAGCCGATCTTGGCCAAATCGATCTTCTTGAGCTGTTGCTTGAGGATCTTGCCGGACTTGAATTTCACCACAGCGCGCTGCGGGATAATGACTTCAGCCTCGGGCTTGTTGGGGTTGCGGCCGACGCGTTGTTTACGCACTTGGACTTCCAACACGCCGAAGTTGCGGAGCTCGACGTTACGTCCGTCCGCCAAGGCTTTCTGGATAATGTCCAGCGTCTGCTGAACCGTATCAACAATCTGTTTCTGAGGAAATCCCGTCTTGCGGAAGATGTTAAGTACGATTTCCCGTTTAGTTAGATTTGAGGACATAGTTGGATGTGCGTTTAGGGTTTTGTTTGTAACGTGAACAAAAAGACAATTCCTCAGAAGCTGAGTTGCGTCAACCCTTTGGGTAAATACGATCTTAAGGGTTATTACCTATTCCATGGCCACCAAAAATCCTGATCCCCCTGCGGTAAATTCGATGTTTTCGCGCATCGCCGTGCGCTACGACCTCGCGAACCGGCTGTTGAGCGGCGGCATTGATCGCTGGTGGCGCCGCACGTTGGTGGGAGCTGTGCGGCGGCATGCCCCGCGCGAGGTGTTGGACTTGGCCACGGGCAGCGGCGACGTGGCGTTTGCGTTGGCTCGGGGGCTCGCGCCGCAGACCCAGATCATCGGCATGGATTTTTGCCAACCGATGCTCGACGAGGCGGTCTTGAAACAGCAACGCGCGCAAGATCCGCGTTATACAAACGTGACGTTTAAGCCGGGCGACGGATTGAATTTGCCCGTACCGGACGCTAGTTTTGATGCGGTCACGATTTCGTTTGGGCTGCGCAACATGGCCGATCGGCATCGGGCGCTGAACGAGATGCGGCGCGTGCTCCGGCCTGGCGGTCGCCTGTGGGTGCTGGAATTTTCTCAGCCACAAACGTGGTTCAGGCCGTTTTATTTTTTCTACCTGCGCCACGTTTTGCCTAAAATGGCGGGAGCGGTGACGGGAGACAAAGCAGCGTACGTTTATCTCAACGAAACGATTGAGCAATTTCCGGATCGCCCAGCGCTGGCCGCCGAGATCCAAGCAGCGGGTTTTGATGAAGTCAGCGCCCGTGGCCTCACGTTCGGCATAGTGGCCTTGCACGAGGCTCGCGCCGGCGCGGCATCGGACAACGACGGCTGAGGCTGAGCGCCGCGGAGATCAGTTAAAGGACTTGCCGCAGCCGCAGGTGCTCTGGGCGTTGGGGTTTTTGATGTCGAAGCCTTTACCGTGCAGGCCGTCGTCGAAATCAATCTGCGAACCGCTCAAATAAGCTAGGCTCGCTGGATCGAGCAACATCGGGACGCCTTCACTCTCGATGACCGTGTCGTCGGGTTTCGTTTCGTCGAACGACATACCGTATTGAAAACCCGAGCATCCGCCGGACTCCACAAACACGCGCAAACGCTTGGTCGGCGCGGCCGATTCGACCTGCATGGAGCGGACTTGCTGGGCGGCGCGCGCCGTTAATGTAACCATAAAAACAACCTGAGCCGATCCCTCAGGCTGTCAAATTCAACGCTCACAGCAGGAATCAGGCCGAAATAGATTTGCATCCTTGCCAGCTGAGTTCGGCCCCGCTGTCTTCTGTGGCCGTGGCCGCCATAAAGCACATCTTCAACAAGCTCCATTACGAGATGACTCGTAAAATCGCAGAGGGTGGGCTGGGCGTCGTTTACAAAGCGGTCCAACTCGGCGCAGGCAACTTCAGAAAAGTCGTCGCGGTGAAACTCATCCGCGTAGAATACTCAGCCCTCGAACAATACTCGGCATCTACATCAAAGATCTTTTTGAAGTGCGCGACCCCATCATCCCCGCCCTTCCCACCCGACACCCCCATGTAAAATGAGAACACTCCCTTTCTCATCCCACTCATGAGCGGCCCCGGCTTCAGCCAAGACCTACGCCAACGACAGACGCAGTCTCTCGTTCTCGCGCCCCAACTCCGCCAATCCCTGAAAATCCTGCAGGTGGCGGCCCTAGAGCTACGCACCGTCATCCAAGAAGAACTCCAGGCCAACCCGACCCTCGAAGAGCTGCCCATGGACGGCGAGAGCCTCGACCGCACGACTGACGAGCACGAAAGCCAAGCATCTGCCGAGGAACGTGCCGAACTCGACAGCGACTCCGCCTCGCCCGCCCCCACCGACGACTCCCCCGTCAAAGGCGAGGAAATGGATTTCACCAAAGAATTCGAAATCCTCGGCAAAATTGACGAAGACTGGCGCGACCACATGGCCTCCGCCGGCGGCGCCCAACCCTACACCTCCGAAGACGCCGAACGCCGCCAACACTTCTTCGACTCCCTCGTCGCCACCACCTCGCTCCAGGAACACCTGATGCAACAGGCCGACCTGTCCGACATCGACGCCCCCACGCAAACCGCCCTCCAACACCTCGTCGGCAGCCTCGACGACCGCGGCTTCCTCACCCAAAGCCTCCCCGACGTCGCCCTCCAAACCGCGCTCCCCCTTGACGCGGTGAAAAAAGCCCACGCGATCCTCAAAGCCTTCGACCCCCCCGGCATCGGCGCGCAATCCCTCGCCGAATGCCTCCTCGCCCAACTCGCCGCCCTCGGCCGCAAAGACTCCCTCGGCGCGCGCATGATCCGCGACCACTTCGAACTCCTTTCCCGCCGCCGCATCCCCGAACTCGCCCGTAAACTCGGCGCTGCCCCCGACGACGTCCAGACCGCCATCGAAGAAATCGGCAAACTCGACCCCGCTCCCGGCCGTCGCTTTGCCGAAGACAACAACCGCGTCGTCATCGCCGACGTCACCATCGAAGACGACGACGGCGAATGGAAAATCACCCTCAACGACGACTATATCCCGCGCCTGCGCATCTCTAGCACCTACCGCGACCTCATCGCCAAAGGCACCCTCGCCAAAACCGAACGCGATTACCTCCGCGAACGCATCCGCGCCGGCAAGTTCCTCATCGATTCCATCGAGCAACGCCAACGCACCATCGAGCGCATCACCCGCGAAATCCTGAAAGCCCAAATCCCGTTTTTTGAAAAAGGTGTCTCTGAGTTGAAGCCGCTCACCATGACCCAAATCGCCGACGTCGTCGGCGTGCACGAAACCACCGTCAGCCGCGCCATCGCCAACAAATACCTTAAAACTCCGCACGGGATTTTTGATTTCAAATATTTTTTCACCCCCGGCTACCAAGCCGAAAGCGGCGCCTCCGTCTCCAACACCAGCGTCAAAGAAATGATCGCCGACCTCGTCTCCATCGAGGACAAAGGCGGCCCGCTCAGCGACCAAGAGCTCGTCACCAAACTTCAGGCGAAAGGCATCACCATCGCCCGCCGTACCGTCGCCAAATACCGCGAAGAACTCGGCATCCTCCCGAGCAACCTCCGCCGCGATTATACCTGATTCGTGCGCCCGCCGCTCACGCCAACGGCGCGTTCGGCTCCACACCCAAATCCAGACCTGCCGCGCGGCGCACCCCAGTCACATCAGCCCACGCCGCAAAGGCGATCATCCCCGCGTTGTCTCCCGTGTGTTTCGGCTGCGCCGCGAAAAAATCCACCTTGGCGCGTCGCGCCTCCACCGCCAACGCCGCGCGCAACACCGCATTGTTGGCCACGCCACCCGAGAGCCCGAGACTACGCCAACCCCGCCGCTCCAAAGCCACCCGCGTCTTGCGCACCAACGCATCCATCACCGCCTGTTGGTAACTCGCGCACAAATCCGCCAAACGCGCCGCGACCTCCGCTTCGGACATTTTTTCCAACCGGTAACGCAGGCTCGTCTTCAAACCCGAGAAACTGAAATCCAACTCGCTGCGCGGCCCATTCCCCCGCGGAAAATCAAACGCATCGGCCCGCCCGCCCGCGCCGATTTTTTCCACCAAAGGCCCACCAGGATAACCGAGACCCAACAGCTTCGCCCCTTTGTCGAGCGCCTCGCCCGCCGCATCGTCGCGCGTCGAAGCCAGTACCGTAAATTGACGTGCCTCATCGATCGTAAACAGCAAGGTATTCCCCCCGGAAACGATCAGCCCGAGATGCGGCAAATACGCTTTTATGCGCTCTGAAAAATCTCCCGGCGCCTCCGCGTGCACCGCGATAAACGGCGACCACGCATGTGCGCGCAGATGATTTACGCCGACAATCGGCACGCGCAGCGCGAGCGCCAAGGCCTTGGCCGCCGCCCCGCCGATCGCTAGACACGCCGCCAACCCCGGCCCATGCGTCACCGCGATTTCCGAGACCGCCGCAAACTCCGGCTTCGCCCGCGCCAGCGCGATCAACGGCGCGAATTGCCGCAAATGCTCCCGCGTCGCCATATCCGGCACGACGCCACCATGCGCTTGGTGCAACGCGATCTGACTATGCACCCACTCGCCCCCCAAACCGCGCGCGGGATCAAAGAGCGCCACCGCCGATTCATCACAGGAACTTTCAAGCGCGAGAATCATGTTCGCCTTAAAAAATCAACGCGTGCCCCCGCCTGCATTTGGCCCGCTCCGCTCCGCCAGCACGCGCACGCCTTGCAACACATCGAGCGCCGCCTGCAATTGCCGATCCTCGATGGGCGTAAAACCAAAACGTTCTTTAAACTCCGCCGGATGATCCCGCTCGGGCCGCGAGCGCTGCAGGCTCAACTGCGTGTCTTCCTCCGGCGTCGCCACGACTTCGATGTGCGGACTGATGCCCTTTTCGTGCAAGCTGATGCCGCTCGGCGTGTAGTAACGCGCCGTGGTGAGCCGGAGGCCTTCGCCGTTCTTGAGTTTGAAGATCGACTGTACCGAGCCTTTGCCAAACGAACGCTCGCCGACGACGACGGCCTTACCCGTATCTTTCAACGCGCCCGTGACGACTTCCGCCGCGCTCGCGCTGCCGGAATTGATCAGCACCGCCAACGGTAAATCCAGCGGCGGTCCGTCGATCTCCGAGCGAAAATCTTCTCGGTCGCCCGGCTTGCGGCCCTGCGTGTAGACAACGATGTCGCCTTTTTTGAAAAACAATTCTGCGACTTCGACCGCCGCGTCGAGCAAGCCGCCAGGATTATTGCGCAGGTCGATGACCAGACTGTGAATCCCCTGCTTCAAAAGCCCGTCGAGCGCCTTGGCGAATTGGTCACCCGTGCTTTCGGCAAATTCCGTGATCTGGATGTAGCCCACGCCATCACCCATAATCTGCGCACCGCGCACGCTCTCGGTTTTGATCAACTCGCGCACGAGCACGAGCGCGATGGGTTGCGCCTGACCCGTGCGGTTCAAACTGAGCGCCACCGAGGTCTGCGGCTTGCCGCGCAAGCGACGCACTACGTCGTCGATCTGCGTGCCGCGCTCGAGATTTTTTCCATCGATGCTCGCGATCTCATCGCCGCGACGAATGCCCGCGCGCTCGCTCGGTGTGCCCGCAATCGGCGCGATGACGACGATGCGCCCACCGCGCGACTCGACTTGAATGCCGATGCCGCCGAATTGCCCGGTCAACTCCTCTTCAAATTGCTCGTTGTCCTTGGCCTCGAGAAATTCTGAGTGCGGATCGAGCGAATCGGCCACCCCGTGCAACGCCGCCGTCGCCAAATCCGCGTAATTCGCCGCTTTGGCCTCGACGTAGTTTTCGTTCACCAGCGCCAGCACCTCGCGCACGCGCGCCGAGGCCCGGTCCAGCTCGCGATTTGGCCAAATGCTCCACGCCGCCGCGAGCTTCAGGCCGCCGAGCGCGAGCCCGACGCCCAAGATCACCCCAAAGGCGAGCGTGAGAATGCGTTTGAACATACCGGCGAGAGTGCGCATCCGTCTCGTTTTGTAAATGGGTTCGTCCACCACGCCAAAGTCTTCGTCCGTCTCGCCCGCCTTCGCTCGACTCTTTCGTGCGCACGCTGATGCGAACGGTGCCATGACGTTTGCGCAGTTCATGCAGCTGGCCCTCTACGATCCCGCGCTCGGCTACTACGCCCGCACTCAACCTCGCGTCGGCTACGCACCGGGGACGGATTTTTTTACCTCGAGCACAAGTGGCCCTGTTTTTGGCGAACTCGTTGTTGCCGCCTGCGTCGAACTTCTCGGCGCACGTGACCCCAAGGACTACCACTTCGTTGAACTCGGCGCCGAAACCTCCACCGGCATCCTCGACCAAGTAGCGCATCCCTTTGCCAGCGCCCGCACGGTTCAACTCGGAGCACCCATAACGTTGAGCGGACGATACGTGATTTTTTCCAACGAACTTTTCGACGCCCAACCCTTTCATCGTTTCATCTGGCGAGACGGCACTTGGCGCGAACTCGGCGTCAAATTATCAGATCAGACGTTGACGGAGTGTGAATTGCCGACGCTCACTGCGGCGCCGCTGCCCGACAACGCACCCGAAGGCTACATCATCGACGCACCCCTCGCCGCCAACCGCCTCCTCGATCAGATCGCCGGCGAAAAATGGGAGGGCCTTTTTGTGGCCTGCGATTACGGCAAATCTTGGCTCGAACTCACCACCGCGACGCCCGCTGGTACCGCACGCGCCTATTACCGCCACACGCAATCGAACGACCTACTCGCTCGTCCCGGCGAACAGGATCTCACCTGCCACATCTGTTGGGATTGGCTCAGCGCACATTTAAAAACTCATGGCTTTGCCGATCCTAAAGTCGATTCGCAGGAAACCTTTCTCGTGCGACACGCCGCCCAAGTCCTCGCCGCCATCGCCGCCGCCGAGGCCTCCCGGCTGAGTCAGAGAAAACTGGCGCTCATGCAGTTGCTCCACCCGGCGCACCTCGGACAAAAATTCCAAGTACTCCACGCGCAGCGCCACTCCAGCTGAAGTCCGAGCGAATCTTAAAAATCACCTTGCCTCGCCCCAGTAGCGCTCCTTTATCTTCAACCTTTAACCAATCCAAAACCATCATGGCCAGAATTTGTGCAATCACCGGTAAACGCCCCGTCAAGGGCAGCAGGATCAACCGCAAGGGTCAGTCCAAGAAGAGCGGCGGCATCGGCACGCACGTGACCAGCATCACGAAGCGCAAGTT
>CANFSZ010000004.1 GCA_947449835.1 Opitutia bacterium | reverse complement strand
TCATGCGTCGCGTCGTCCCCGGCGCCGCCGATCGCAGCTACGGCATCCAAGTCGCCCGACTCGCGGGCTTGCCCTTGAGCGTGATCGACCGCGCGAAAACCATCCTCGCGAAACTCGAAAGCGACGACGCCACCGTGGCTTTGCCCGCACCGACGCTGACGGCGAAACCCAAGCGGAAAATCACCGTCACGCCGACAGATAACTCGCAACTGAGCTTACTGTGAACGGGACTTTTAACTGCGGCGGAGGGCCCAGAGTTGTTTAGCCTGGGTAATCGTTTTCTTGAGCACCTCTGGCGTAAGCGATTGTTTCGGATCATCGCCGATGCCCTTCGTCGGTTCGACGTGCGCCTCGATGCAAAGGCCATCCGCGCCGTAAGCGACAGCGGCAAGCGCGGCCGCAGGGACGTAACTGGCCTTACCGACCGAGTGCGAAGGATCGACGACGACCGGCGCCCAGGTTTTTTCCTTTAAGAGCGGCGTGATGCTTTCATCGGGGTGATTCCGATAACCATCGAGCGTAGGCGTGGTGCCGCGCGGGCAGAGAATGACATTGGGATTGCCGAACGCCGCAATGTATTCCGCCGCCGAGATAAACTCGTTGAGAGGGCCCATGTGAATACTCCGCTTGAGCAAGACCGCGGTGTCGCGCTCGCCGATCGCTTTGCCAATCGCGCGAAGGAGCGAATAGTTGAGAGCGTTGCGGGCGCCGACTTGCAACGTCGTCACGCCCGCATTGAGGGCGAGCGCGATGTGGGCTTCTTCCATCACCTCGGTATCGACGGGCAAACCCGTCCGACGCGAAGCCTCCATCAGAATATCGAGCGACTTCACATCGCCCTGAAACGAGTACGGATTGGTGCGCGGCTTCCACACGCCGCCGCGCAGAGCATTGGCGCCGGCTTCTTTTACCGCCGCGGCCGTTTCGTAGAAATAATTAGGATTCTTCGGGTCGATGGTGCACGCGCCCGCGATGACGAACAGTTCCTCACCGAGCGTGACCCCACCGATTTTGATGCGGTGACTGGCCAAGTCCGAGCGTTTGTCCATGAGCTTGAACGGTGACTGTATGCGGTCGATGCGATCGATATACTCCAGCCCCTCGAGCCGGTTGATCATGAGGTCTTCGCGCTCATCGCCGACAATCGCGTAAATGGTCCGCACCGCGCCAATGATCGGCTGAATCTTGCAACCAAACTCCGCGACGATGGCGGTGATCTCGGCGAGTTGCTCAGGGCTGAGGCGATGGGATTTCGGCAGAATCATGACGTTAAGCGGAGCAAAGAAACACAAACGACGCGTCGAGGGAAGTCTGCGGTAATACCGCTCCGCCGCCAAAGTCAGCGCGGACTCAAAGCCACGCTTCGAATTCCGCTGGCAGCGGTGCCTTCGCGGCGAAATCAAACTCCTTGCCGTGCCACGTGTAGGCAAAACTCGTCTCCAACGAATGCAAAAACAGCCGTTTCGTTTCCGCCTGTTTGGCGAAGGCGCGATTGCGCGTGAAATCGCCATACGTCTGATCACCCACGATTGGGAGATGACGCTTGGCGCATTGTACGCGGAGTTGATGGCTGCGCCCGGTCTGCGGCTCGAGGCGGATCAACGTGAGCTTCGGTTGCTTGCGGCCGACGCGTACGACGCTCATGCGACTTTCCGAAGGCATGTGACCGGCGTGGGCTGCGGTGCGGATTTGGCCGCCCTTTTTTTCCACTGCGAGCAGATCGCGCCAGAGTTCCACCGACTTCGCCGGAGCACCAAACACCAGCGCGTGATAAATCTTTCGCACCTGTTTCCGTTTAAATTGCGCCCGAATCTCCTGCGCTAATTCCTCGCTAGCAGCGACAAGCATAACGCCCGAAGTCGCCGAATCAAGCCGGTTCAATAACCACAACCGCCGCACGGCGCCAGCTGCATCGCGCCATTCGTAAAATTCCCCGTCGAGCGTGTAGCGCGCATCGACCAAGGCCTTGGGTTGATCCGACGATTGATTGGGATGCGACAACACGCCGGCGGGTTTCACGAAAGCCGCCAGACCATTCGCGTCGCTCACGATGCGCGTCACATCGCGGCCCATAGGGACGCCCGTCCAAAAACTCTCCGGCACGCCGCTCACTGATAATAAAAAGTGAACGTCATGTCCTGCGAGTTGCCCAACATCGCCACCATGTCGTCGGACCATTTTCCGTAAGGCGAACGCGCGGTAATCGCGCTGATGCACGCTTCTTTGCCTTGGTCGCTGGAGGTATTTTTGACGTCGATAATCGTCGTGATCTTTCCGTCGGAATCCATGCGGAAACTCACGGTCACAGTCGTACCCGAGGGCGGATACAGTGAGCTAGAAAGCAAGATGCGATCCCACTGGATCTGCACCGTCTCAATCATGCGCTGCAAATAAACGCCGTAGTTACTCCATCGCGCATCGACCGCGGTTGGGCCGATGTTCATCGTGCCGAATTTATTATCCGAAAAAATGCCGGGACGCACCTGCTGCTTTTGTAGCACGGGACGGGGCTGCGGTTTCTGGCGATCGATCTTGGGCGTGCTCGCCTGCGCGCCTTGAAGCAAAGGCGCATTCTTGATGCCTTCAACGCGCTCGGGCACTGCCTTGGCGCCCTCGACAAATTTAGCGATGTTGCTGCCAAAGGCATCGGCGTTGTCCCCTTCTTTCTTCTCAAAACCCGAGAGCGGATTCTGTTCCTGCTTCGGCGCTTCCTGCGGCGCGTCTTTGGCGGCGACTTCGACCGGTGGCGCCATCGGCACCGATTCCTGCGGCTTGGTGAGTTGGCCGTCGACGATCTGCGTGGATTGAATGTCTTTTTTCCCATCGAGCGCAGGCATGTCGTTCTTGCCATTGGGCGTCGGCTTCTCCTGCGCGACCTGCTGGTTCATGAAACTGAAATTATTCGTCTTATCGGGCGGATTATCCGGCGCGTCAGGATTGGCCTCCACGAACTTCGAGGGCAGCGGCTTGGGTGGCGGCTTCGGCGCTTCAAATTCCTCTGGCGCCATTTCGATGCTGAAGGTCTGGGGCGGCGGCGTGCGCGGCACCAAGGACTCTGGTGCGACTTTCAACAAATATGGAGCAGCCACAAAGAGCAGCAGGTGCAACACGAGCGTGCCGATGACTCCGATTTGGATCGAGCGCACCTCGGGGTTCGTCGACAACCGCGGCAAAGCCCGGCGTGATCGGGAGGGTGGCGGCTCGCTTAAAAGGATGCTCATGGACGCTGGGCTTCGGGAGGGACGAGAATCATTCAGCGCAGCAGACCGCACCGGGTCAAAATTTGTTTCGTAGTTTCTGAGGGCAGTCCGATGATATTCGACAACGACCCTGCGTAACGCTCCACGATCAAGTCGGCCTGATCTTGAATGCCGTAGCCGCCGGCCTTATCAAGTGTATGCACGCGGGCGAGATAGGCTTCGATCACGTCGTCACCGAAAGACTTAAACGTCACTTCGCTCGACTCGCCTTCATCGATGCGCAGTCCATCGCAGACGCGCCGCAACGCCAAACCGGTAAACACCGTGTGCGTGCGACCACTCAAACGCCGCAACATCGAGCGCGCTTCGACAGCGTCGGCGGGTTTATTCAACGCCGCGCCTTCCAGAAAAACCGTCGTATCGGCCCCAAGCACGAGCGCCTCAGGATGCCGCGCCGCGACCCAATCGGCTTTAAGCGCGGCATTGTGCGCGACCATGATGCGCGGATCGGTCGCGGGATCTTCGTGCTCGGTCACCGCGGCCGTCACGACGGTAAAACTCACCCCGAGTTGCGCGAGCAACTCCCGCCGACGCGGCGAAGCCGAAGCGAGGATCAACATCGGCGCTGCGCTCATTCCACGCGCTCCGCGAGGATGCCGCGCACGTCGCCCTTGGCGCGGGCGAGTTCGACGCGGCTGAGATTATATTGGTAAACCGCTTCGACGCGGCCGTCGCTGGCGATCGCGAGACGATTCTGCGCTTCGATGATTTCGCGATTATCGGCGACGCCTTGTTGGAAACGTTTTTGCGCGAGCTCCAATTCTTGCTCAGCGAGGTGCAGACTTTTTTCCGCAACTGCGATTTGGGCGAAACGTGAGCTCGCGTCTTGTTGCGCGAGTCGGAGTTCAGCGGAGATTTGCAGCTCGAGATTATGCAAACGTACGGCTTGGGCACGTTGCCGCGAAAGCGCGGCGCGCCGGTCGGCGCCGCTTTTAAAACCATCGAAAATCGGAACCGTCACCGTCGCGCCGGCGAACCAGGCTTGCTTGTTGGTATTGTCTAGAACCTCGGCAGCCGCGTAGCCGTATTCGCCGCTGAGACCGAGCGCAGGGAGACGTTGGAACTTGGCGGTTTGAACATCGACTTTCGCCTGTTCGACGGCCTTTTGCGCGCGGAGCCAATCGGCGCGTTTGGCAAACGTCGTCTGCTCGAAGCCGTCGGCAAAGTTGCCGGCGTTAACGCGCCGCACCTCGAAATCGGCCAAAGCCAAACGGCGCGCGGGATCTAAATCCAATAAACGCTGCAACAATAACGCGCTTTGGTAAACGACGGTGTCTTGTTGTAAACGGGCTTGCTCGGCTTGCGCGAGGAGAGATTCCGCTCGGGTCACATCGATCTGCGTCGCCACGCCGGCGCTCAATTGGTTGAGCGCAAGATCCACGAGGGCTTTGGCGCGCGCAGTGTTGGCGTCTAAAACTTCGATGCGCCGGAGATTTCGCAAATGCGTGAAAAACGTCTGCGCCACGGAAGTCAGTGCGGTTTGCAACGTCGATTGATAATCAGCCTGCGCTACCGCGATACCGACGCGCGAGGCTTTGTAGGCCGAGAGTTGCTGCGGATTCAAAACCGCGAGGTTGCCCGTGAGCTTTCCGTCGAAGCGGTTGGTCGCAGGAGTCTGCGTAAGAGCGCCGCTGCTCGTAACTGAAACTGCTTCGGTGCGTTTTTGATTACCGCTCAATCCCACGATTGGCATGAGCCCGACCCGCTGCTGATTCGAAGCCTCCAAGACCTGAGCCGCAGACTCGCGACTTAAAAGCACCGTGACGTTAACGCCTTCGACTGCGCCCAAGGCCTGCGCCAGAGAAAGCGGTTCCGTTTGAGCGGAGACGTGATTTGCCAGGACCACAGCGGCGAAAACGAGGAAAAATCGAAACACATGCATGTCCGCAACAAAGCGCGCCTTCCGCGAAACCTGCAAGCCTTGCGAGTTGCGCCTCGCCAAATGCTCCGCAGGCTTTTCCTCTCGTAACTTCCATGCGTCTCGGCCTCGCCCAGCTTAATCCGACCGTCGGTGACCTCGCCGGCAATCGCCGTAAAATTCTCGCTGCTTACGCCGCGCTCGTCGCCCAAGGCGCTGAGCTCGTCGTTTTCCCCGAGCTCATCGTCTGCGGTTATCCGCCCCGCGACTTGCTTTTGAAACGGCGCTTCGTGCCCGACGTCGTGGATTCCATGGCTGAAATCGCCTCCGCCATCGGCGACGTACCGGCCATCGTCGGCACCGTCACACTCAATACCTCCGGACAAGGCCGCGCGTTCTACAACTCTGCCGCCTTCTGCCACCGCGGCCACATCGTCACCACCGCACACAAGTGCCTCTTGCCGACATATGACGTCTTTGACGAAGATCGCTACTTCGAGCCCGCCACCGCGCCCACCGTCGTAATTCATGAGGGTAAAAAAATCGGCATCACGCTCTGCGAAGACATTTGGACGCACCCGATGGTCAGCACGCGCCGCCTTTATCACGGCCTCGATCCCGTGGCCCAACTCGCCGCGATGAAGTGCGACCTCATGGTCAATCTCTCGGCCAGTCCTTGGCACCACGGCAAAGGCGATGTTCGCACAAAAATTGTCACCGACTCCGCCCGCGCCCTCGGTTGCCCCGTCGCCTACGTGAACGCCGTCGGCGGCAACGACGAACTCATCTTCGACGGTCGTAGTCTCGTGGCTCAATCCGACGGTAGCATCACCGCGGGCCTAGCCGCGTTCACAGAAGAAATCCGCGTCATTGACACCAACATTCGTACCGTGCCCGCGCCCAGCTTTCAACAAGCCGAACTCGCTGATATTTACGCAGCTCTCGTCTTGGGGCTACGGGATTACGCGCAAAAATCCGGTTTCAAAAAAGCGCTCATCGCGCTCAGTGGCGGCATCGACTCTGCGCTCGTCGCCGTGATCGCCGCAGAAGCTTTCGGCCCGCAAAACGTCATCGGTGTTTCGCTCCCCTCCTCAATTTCCTCGCAACACTCGCGCGACGACGCCCGCATCCTCGCCGACAACCTCGGCATCCGCTTCGAGACTATCGCGATCGCCGACGCCGTCGCCGCGACCGAACACTCCTTGGAACCCGTCTTCAAGGGACTCGCTCGTGACGTGACCGAGGAAAACATCCAGGCCCGCACCCGCGGCGTCCTTATGATGGCGCTCTCGAATAAATTTGGCGCCTTGCTTCTGACGACCGGCAACAAAAGTGAAATGGCCGTCGGCTACTGCACGCTCTACGGCGACATGTGTGGCGGCCTCGCCGTCATCAGCGACGTGTTTAAGATGCAGGTCTACGCCCTCTCGCGCTGGATCAACCGCGACCGCGAGATCATCCCCGTCAACACCATCGAGAAGCCGCCCTCCGCCGAACTTCGGCCCGGCCAAGTCGATCAAGACAGCCTCCCGCCCTACGAACAACTCGACGCCATCTTGCGCGGCTACGTTGAAGAAGGCCTGTCCCGCCGCGACCTCATCGCGCACGGTTTCGCGGAAACTGTGATCAACGACATCGCCCGCAAAGTCGATCTCAACGAATACAAGCGCAAGCAGTCCGCTCCCGGCCTCAAGATCACGCCCCTCGCCTTCGGCGTCGGCCGCCGCATCCCCATCGTGCAGAAATACGTCAGCTAAGCGTTCACCTGCTGCCCGCGCCACGTCATGTCGTCCCAAACATCTGATCAACTTTTCGCCCGCGCGCTCCAACTCATCCCCGGCGGCGTCAACTCGCCAGTCCGCGCCTTCCGCTCGGTTGGAGGTTCGCCCTTTTTCGTGAAGGCCGCGCGGGGCGCGACGCTCATCACCGCCGACGACCGCGAACTCATCGACTTTGTCTGCACTTGGGGGCCTGCGATCCACGGCCACAATCACCCGCGCATTAAAGCTGCCATCGCCACCGCGCTCGAAAGCGGGACCTCGTTTGGCACGCCCAATCCCTACGAGGTCGAAATGGCCGAGCTCATCACGCGGCTCGTGCCCTCGATTCAAAAAGTCCGCATGACCAGCAGCGGCACCGAGGCCACGATGTCCGCTGTGCGGCTCGCCCGTGGATTCACGCGACGCGATAAAATCATCAAGTTTTCCGGCTGTTACCACGGTCATTCGGATTCGTTGCTCATCAAAGCCGGCTCCGGCGCCTTGACGCACGGTCACCCTGATAGCGCCGGCATCCCCGCCAGTTTTGCCCGCGAAACCATCGTTCTACCTTTTAACAACGCCGCCGCGCTCGCCGCCGCGTTTACCGCCCATCCCGATCAAATCGCCGGCGTCATCCTCGAACCCTACATCGGCAACGTCGGCTTCATCCCCGCCGACCCCGGCTATCTCGCCGCCGTTCGCCAGCTCTGCACTCAACACGGCGCGCTCCTCATCTTTGACGAAGTCATGACGGGATTCCGCCTCGCTCTCGGCGGCGTGCAACAACTCGAAGGCATCACGCCCGACCTCACGACCCTCGGCAAAATCATCGGTGGTGGTTTGCCCGTGGGCGCATTTGGCGGCCGCGCCGACATCATGGATCACCTCGCGCCCTTGGGTCCCGTTTACCAAGCCGGCACGCTTTCGGGCAACCCTCTCGCTCTTTCCGCTGGCATCGCGAGCCTGCGGCTCTTGGAAGAATTGAATCCTTACGCCCGTCTCGATGCGCTCGGCCAGCAAGTCCGGGAAGCCGTGCTCTCCGCCGCAAAAGCCAAAGGTATTCCTGTCCAAGTCCCGCAACGCGGCTCCATGTTCAGCGTGTTTTTTACTGCGACCCCTATCCGCGATTACGACAGCGCGCTCACCTCCGACGCTGCGCTCTTTGGTCGGTTCTTCCGCGCTTGTCTCGACGGCGGCGTTTATCTGCCGCCCAGCGCCTACGAAGCTTACTTCCTCAGCACCGCTCATGAAGGTGCCGCCATCGACCGCGCCTGCGATGTCATCAGTGCGGCCCTGCGTAGCCTATAACATGTTTCTTCGTATTCCGCATTTTATTCTGCGCCAACGCTGGTTGCTCGTTTTTTTGGCGTTTCTATCCGTCTCGACCTTCGCGGCTATGCCCGCTGTCGCAACAGTGTCCCTCGACGAACTCCGTCTCGGCCAACGCGGCCAGGTCTGGACCGTCTTCCGCGGCACCGAGCCTGAACCCTTTGATGTCGAAGTGACGGGCGTGGTTCGCAACGCCCTTGGTCCCGGCAAATCGCTCATTCTCTGCCAACTCACCGATCCTCGCGTTCAAAACATGGGCGCTGTAGCCGGCATGAGCGGGAGTCCGCTATATATCGACGGCAAACTCGCTGGCGCGCTCAGCTACCAAATTCAACGCTTTGAAACGGTGCGCTACGCCGGCTTCACGCCAGCCGCCGACCTCGCCGAAGTACGAGATAAACCCGATCTCACGCCCGCCAAAATACGAGTCAACCCCGTCACTGCGCACAATCCAGCTTCGGCCGACAATTCGGTTAACTCGACTTACACGCCGCTCCAACCGGCCTTCACTTTGAGCGGACTTTCGCCGGCGGTGGTCGATCTCATCGCACCCCATTTTGCCGCCTTTGGTCTTAACGCGACCGCGCTCGGCGGCAGCACTCTTGCCGCGGCCTCTGGCGCGACCGCGAGCACGCCAGCCGCACCGTTGCGCGCAGGTTCTGCCATTGCCGTCGCTTTGGCGACCGGGGACATCACGATCGCGGGCACGGGCACCGTTTCTCGTGTCGATGGGCGACGCATCACGGCCTTCGGCCATCCGATGCTTGCCCTCGGCGACGTCGAACTTCCGCTGTGCGCCGCCGAGATCGTCACGATCCTGCCGTCGAATCTCACCTCCGTTAAAATCGCCAACACCGGTGCGATAATCGGTATGATCACCCAAGATCGTCTCTCCGCCGTCTCGGGTACGCTTGGCCCCGGGCCCGCGATGACCGCCGTCGAAGTGACGGTCTCACCCACGAGTCCCGCTTCTCACACGCTCCGTTTTCAAGTCGCCCGCCACACCCAACTCACGCCGGCCTTAATCGCGGCCGGACTCACGCAAGCGATCGTCGGCTCAAACGACGGCGCGCTCGCGCAGGGTTTCCGCATCACTAGCAACATCGCCTTTTCCCCGACTCAAACCCTCACGGCTCGTACGCTCCATGCCGGCCCCCAGGCCTTCGCCCAAGGTCTCAACCAATTCGTCCGCAGCCTCGCCCAAGACCTGCAAAATCCCTACGAGAAAATTTTCCCCAGCTCGATCCGCTTCACCGTCGAAGCTCTTACCTCCCATCCCGCGGTTAATATCGATCTCTTCCAGCTCTCCCGCGCCACCGTGCTCGCCGGCGAGACGATCACCGCCGCCCTCGCTTGGCGTGATTTTCAAGGCGACGCCCACCGCGATATCATCACGTTGTCCATCGATCCCACTTGGGCCGGCAAAACCTTAGAAATCATTCTCGCCCCCGGCCCCGCACTCGACGAGCTCACCGGTCGCCCTGCCGTGATCGCCGCGGCTACCTTGCGTAGTTTCGATGCCTACCTCGCGGCGATGCGTGACGACCGTCCACGCGATGGCCTGTGTCTTGCGATCGTCGAAAAATCCACGCTCTTCAGCGACGAAACCGCTTCAACTCCGGAAATTCCCGGCTCGATCGAGCGCATCGCGCGCGCCGCCGACGAAGCTCGTTTTCAAAAACGCGACGCCGTGCTGCCGCTCTTCGAACGTCACATCCTCCCCGGCAAATTGGTCAACGTCATGATCCGCCGCCCGCTGCGCGTCGTAGACTGAGTCCGCCGAATTTTAATTTCCCCACAAATGTCCACGCCAACGCTGCTGTTTCAATTTTCGCTCCGACTTCTGGCCATCGCGTTAGCGCTCACCGTCTTCAACGCGTCGAGCGTCACTTCGGCCCACGCCGAACCGCTGTCCAAAAAATTCGATCTCGATTTCTTTCGTGACCTTCCCAGCCGCAACCTCCACGGGCTCGCCACTCGCTCCGATGGACGTCTCGTTGCCGGCCCCGTGTTAACCGAACTCAAGGGCGCAGTCTCCGCCGATCTGCTCTGGTGTTTCACGCCCCTTTCCGAAACCCAATGGCTGATTGGCACCGGCCCCGACGGCGGCATCATCGAAGCCACGCTCGATCTCACGCAGGAGACCGTCACCTCGCGCGAGCTCCTCAAAATCGGCGAACCCCACCTCTTCGCCCTGCGCCGTCTTGCCAACGGCGATCTGCTCGCCGGCACTTCGCCGCATGGCGGACTGGTGCTCGTGCGCGACGGAAAAATCTACGCGCGCCTTGGTCTCCCGGTCGACTCGATATTCGACCTCCTCGTCGTTCCGGCCACGCCCACCGACGCCGGGTTCGTGCTCGTCGCCACCGGCAATCCCGCCCGCATCTATCGACTTAACCCCACCACATTTGCCGCCAGCGGAATCACTGCCGACAAAATCTCCGATGCCGCGCAACTCGCCGCCAGAGGCCTGACGCTCTTCGGCGAAATCCGCGACCGCAACGTCCGCCGTCTCGCTCGCTTTGCTGATGGCCGCATCGCCGTCGGCTCCTCACCCAAAGGCAATCTCTACGTTTTCCCCGCCCCCGCCACTCTCGCCCCTACCGCACTCGCGAGCCCTCTAATCCTCCAGGAAAACCGCGATGCCGAAGTCACCGACCTGCTGCCTCAAGCCAACGGCGATCTATACGCGACGCTCGTCTTCGCCTCCACCGCCGGCGATGCCCGCATCAACGTCGCGCCGGCCAAAGCTAAAGAAAAAACCGACACTACGATCCCACCGCCGCCCGTAGCATTTACTCCGACGGTCGAAAAATTTTCCGGCCGTAGTACCCTCGTTTTCATTCCTGCCCAAGGCTTCCCCGAAAATCTCGTCACCCGCAGCAATCTCGCCTTCTACCAACTCGCGCGCACGGGCGACACATTGCTCATCGCTGGCGGCGAACTCGGCGAACTCCTCGGCTACGATTTAAAAAATCGCCTCCCGCTCACGTTTGCCGGCAGCACCTCTAGCCAACTCAACGCCCTCGCTCCGCTCCCCGGTGCCTCCGGCCGCTTTCTGCTGCTCCGCAACAACGCTACCGGCCTCGCCGTCCTTGATTTTAACGCCACTGCAGAACGTTCCGCCGAGACCCGTCGTCTCGATCTCGGCACGCCTGCGCTACTCGGCGCGTTTCGCTTTGATCGCTTGCGCAATCTCACGCCCGCAGAACTCACCCTCGAAATCAAAACCAGCTTCGGCAGTGACGAGATTGAGGGCTGGACGGACTGGACGCCGCTCAGCGCGCCTGACCCCGCCGACCCCGCCTGGCGTAGCGCGGCCTTGCGCGGCCGCTACGCCAAACTCCGCCTCAAATTACCCGCCCACGCCACCACTCTCGAAATCGAAAAACCCGCACTCTTCTTGCTGCCCCAGAACCGCCGCCCCACGCTCCAAGAGTTTCGCTTTCTTGCCCCCAACTTCGCCCTAGTTCCCGCAGCCGAATCCACCCCGAGTTTAACCACTTCGATCAGCCAAATTTTAAACTCTAGCGGGAAAGACGAGGACTCCGGTGCCGCTAAACGCAGCAAAGCCGCCTTCCTCGCCAGTCAAATTATCCCCTCGCCCGGCAGCCAAATCGCACTCTGGACGCTCGCCGATCCCGATGGCGATAACCTCACCGCGACGTTCTCAATTCGCCGCGAAAATGAATCCACTTGGACCGATCTCGCCGTGTCCAGCCGCGAGCCCTACATCGTTTTCGACACGGCCCGGCTCGCGGACGGCATCTATTTCAGCCGGTTGGTCGCCACCGAAACCGCACCTCGCGCGAGCGCCGACCGCCTGAGTCTCACCTTCGAAACAGATCAACTCGTGGTCGATCACACCTCGCCTGCCATACTTGAGGCCACAGCAACTCGCACGACCGTGGGTGTTAAATTCACGATCCACGGCAGCGATGCGCTCTCGTTGCTCGATGGCGTTGAAATCGTCCTCAACAACGGGACCCATGAAACCGTCGAGCAGCCCGCCGATGGCATCCGTGACGGTCGCGATGAAACCTTCACCGTTGAAATCCCACTCGCCCGCACCGCCAGTGCCACCGCCGCAGAGGTCACTCTTTACGACGCCGCGGGCAACGCCACCACGCGCCGCATCACCCTCTAAGCGAGGGCCACCCAACCTCACGCGCGCGGGTGCGCTTTCGCGTAAATCTCCCGCAAGCGAGCCACGCTCACATGCGTGTAAACTTGCGTCGTCGTGAGTTGCGCGTGGCCCAATAGCTCCTGCACCAGCCGCAAATCCGCCCCTGCATTCAACAAATGCGTCGCATAAGAATGCCGCAGTTTATGCGGAGTGAGCTCCAGCGGTAATTCGGCCAAGGCTAAATATCGCTTCAACATCAACTGAATCGCCCGCACCGTCATCCGGGTGCCATCAGGATTGGATACGACGGGATCATCCGGTCCGGCCTGCCGCGTGATTTCGTCGCGGACTTTGATCAACACGGCGATGGCCACACGTCCCAGCGGACACAATCGCTCCTTGCGGCCCTTGCCGACGACCCGAGCGACGCCGTTGGAGAAATCCACGGCGCCAAAGTTCAATCCGGCGACTTCACTCACGCGCAAACCGCCGCCGTACAGCAACTCCATTACGAGCCGATCCCGCCAAGCGATCTCGGGCGCTGCGCTTAGATTTTCCATCAAGCGCTGCGGGCCCAAGAGCAAACGCTTCATTTGTTCCTCGGTCAGAAATTGCGGCAATCGCTTCTCCAGTTTTGGCAACGGTACGCCGACAAAAGGATTTCGTTTCAACGTCCCTCGGCGCTGCCAAAACTTGGCCCAAGTCCGCAAGCCCGAGACATGATTATGCAGCGTCCGCCGATCAAACCGGCTGCGCGCTTCGATCACAAAATCACGCACTTCCCGCGATTCGAGCGCGTCGACGCCGCGCGCCCAAACTCCCGCCGTCTGCGCCCAGCGCCAGAAATCCTCGAACGCCTGCCGATAGTTGCGCACGGTGTAAGCGGAGCAGCGGCGCTCTAGGGCCAAGTGCTCCGCAAAAGGCGTCCACCACTCCGCCACGGTATCAGCTGGTGGTAGCTTAAGCGCGGGAGATTTGGGCTTCGACATCGCGCATCACCTTCGTGGCGTGCAACCTGAGCGCGCCTTCGGGATCGAGCCCGTTGCTGCGTGCCGCGGCGGTCACTTCAAACAACATTTTACCCAGCTCCGCTTCGGTTAATTGGGCACCGAGCGCTCGCACCTGCGCGACGTCCACCACGCCGGCCACCGGCAATGTTTTTTTCTCAATTTGTTTCCAGACCGCCTCGGCAAACATTAACGCCGGCAACCGCGCCGGCAGGTCTTTAAAAACTCCGGTAGCGACGGGACCGTGTTTTTTTTCCTGCGCCTTGATTAGTTCCCATTGGACGAGGACTTGCTCGGATGTCCCGAGTTTACCCGCGCCAAATACATGCGGATGGCGGCGCACGAGTTTCTCGTTCACCTCGCGGGCGACATCTTCAAGCGTAAACGCGCCTTTTTCCGCGGCCAGCTGCGCGTGAAAAACGACTTGGATCAACACATCGCCTAGTTCTTCGCGCATATGCGGGAGGTCGCCGCGATCAATCGTGTCGATCAACTCGCTCACTTCATCGATCAAGCAACGCACGAGCGAGGCATGCGTTTGCTCTTGGTCCCAAGGGCAACCATCGGGCGCGCGGAGCCGCGCAATCGTCGCCTTTAATTCGTCCATCGCGTTCATCGTTTCTTGAGTTAGGCCACAGCCCGCGACGAACACACGGAAATTTTTCCGCTTTGTCTTCCGTCGGTTCCGTGTGTTTCTTGAACGTTCGATGTCTGACAAGCTCACTGAAATCATGGCCTGTAAGCGCCAGGAAATCGCGCGTCTAGTGCGCCCCGTGCCGCTCGAAGAGTTGCAGGCGTTGCACGCTGCATTGCCTGCGGTGCCGTCTTTTGCCGGCGCGCTCCGCCGGTCCGACGGGCAACTCGCCGTCATTGCCGAAATCAAGCGTCGCTCGCCCTCGGCTGGTGCCATTGCCACGGGCATCGCCGCGCCCGACCAAGCCGTCAAATACCGCGCGGCCGCCGCCAGCGCCTTGTCCGTGCTCACCGACGAAAAATATTTCGGCGGCACTCTCGACGACCTTGTCGCGGTTACTACGCACTTCCGAAAATACCCGCCGGCGCTGCCCTGCATTCGGAAAGATTTTTTCGTTCACCCCATTCAGGTGCTGCAAGCGCGCCAAGCCGGAGCCAGTGCCATTCTTATAATCGTGCGGGCGCTCAACGACGAGGAAATCGCCGCGCTTCACGCCGCCGCGCAAGCCGCCGGACTGGATTCGCTTTTTGAAATTCACAACGAGAGCGAACTCACTCGCGCACTCGCCCACGGCGCGAAAATCATCGGAGTTAATAACCGCGATCTCGCCGTTTTCAAAACCGACCTCGGTCTCAGCGAGCGCCTGATCCCGCTTTTCCCCAAACACATTACCGCCGTCAGCGAGAGCGGCATCCACACCGCCGCCGATGCGACTCGGGCCCGTGCTTGCGGCGCCCACGCCGTACTCGTCGGTGAAGCGCTAATGAAAGCGCTCGATCCTGGCGCTTTAATTAAGTCATTTCGCGCCGTCTGATAACCGCTGCCAACCGGTTTTATGCCCAAAATGAGCCGACTCACCGCCGCAGGATTGCTCCCGCGCCGCGAATTTATTCGTCGTCTCAGCCGCAGCCTCGCCGTCGGCTTTGCGCTGATCACGGTTTCGCTGCTGATCGGGATGGCGGGTTATCACTGGCTTGGAGGCTTGGCTTGGATTGATGCGTTTCTCGACGCCGCGATGATTCTTTCCGGCATGGGCCCGCTGTCCCAACTCCACTCCGATGGAGTCAAACTGTTCGCGGGATTCTACGCCATCTATTGCGGTATCGCCCTCATCAGCACCGCAGGTATCATGTTAGCACCTTTGATTCATCGCTACCTCCACAAGTTTCACCTCGAGGACGATACCAACGACTAATTCATGCCGCTTTCTCCCACCGCCACCCGCGATCTGCTCGTTACTCTTGGTCATCACCCGAAACGGGCCCTCGGCCAAAATTTTCTCGTCGACGGCAACATCGTCCACAAATCCCTCGCCCTCGCCGGCGTCGCCCCTGGCGACACAGTGATTGAGATCGGCCCCGGTCTAGGAACTCTGACCGAAGCGCTGCTCGCCGTGGGCACCACGGTCTATGCCGTCGAACGTGACGAACGCCTTTTCGCGCACCTCACCGCGACGTTGCTGCCCCAGTTTCCCGAGCGACTGCATTTGCTCTTTGGCGATGCGGTCGAGCACCCGCTTGCTGGTTACGCGCCTTCACCTTCTGACGTTAATTTCAAAATCGTCGCTAATCTTCCGTACGCCATCGCCACGCCTTGGCTCGACGGGATTCTCACCGGCCCGTTGCCCTCCACACTCGTACTGATGCTGCAACAAGAAGCCGCGCAACGCTACGCCGCGACGCCGGGCAGTAAATCCTTCGGCGCTATCTCGATTTTCCTCCAAGCCGCCTACGCCATTGCGCCCGGTCATAAAGTGCCCGCCGCCTGCTTTCACCCGCGCCCCGACGTCGAGTCGTATCTCCTCAACCTCGTGCGCCGGCCCGCGCCCTTCATTTTTGATCGACCAACCAAGTCCGTCATCCGCGGCTGTTTTCAACAACGCCGCAAACAGATTGGTTCCCTACTGCGGCACCTTGTGCCCCCAGCCGTCGCCGCCGCATGGTTGGAACAACTCACGGCCGCCGGACTCTCAGCCCTCAGTCGACCTGAAGATATTCCGGTCTCGGTCTGGCAACACCTCGTAGTTCCACCTGCAAGTGCTGCTTGAAAGGTCCGCGGCTCATCCTCATCACTTTAATCTTAATCCCATGTTTTGCTTCTCCCGCGTCCTCCTCACCGCTCTCCTCGCTGTTCTCGGTAGCGTCACCCTTCGCGCCCAAGGCGAACCCGCCTCCGATCCCATACCGCTGCTCGGCCGCGTCGATGGCCGCACGTACATTTCACCGACCGGCGCCTTCAAGGTCTCCATTCCCGTCCTGCCGGAACTCGGCGGCAACATTACTGACACAGAAAACGTCGTCACCTTTCAGGACGATTTTAACACGCACATCAGCATCGCCGCATTCCCCCAAGATGCTACCCAGCGCTGGGAAATGTCCACGCGTGGCTTGAAAGATTACCTGGTTTACTTTTTCAGCAATTACGTGCTCGGCGACTTCCGACAGACATTTCCAGAAACCACCATCGAAAGCGCGAAATTTGTCCCCGGCGCCGTCGACGGTTCCCTCGTGACCTACATTTTGCTGCCCGGCGGCTCCATGTTCATGGATAAGATTCCTATGATCGCCGGCGGCCCCGTGCCCGTGGCGAAACGCGGCAATCAACTCTTCGTTAAAAACGGCCACATCTTCGTCATCAGTATCGAGCTCACAGAACGCGTCCTCGAGCGCACGACGTACAAAAAGACGACGACCGAGGAAGATGAAATCCTCCGTCAACGTCTCAACGAAGTGATCGTGCGCCTTCAATTCCCGAAGGCCGCCGCTCTGACCAAGTAAGCCATCACGCACCGCCTCACGCATGTCGCTCGGCGGTTTCATTACGTTTTTATTGATCGGTGCCCTCGCCGGTTGGCTGAGTGGGATCATCATAAAAGGCCGAGGATTCGGCGCCTTGGGTAATATCATCGTGGGCGTGATCGGCGCCTTTCTTGGTGGCTTCTTGTTCAACGCAATCGGGATTTCCGCCAACGGCCTACTCGCCCAATTCCTATTTGCGACCGCTGGGGCCCTATTGCTCGCCTGGCTGCTGCGATTCATTAAAAAATGAATCACTCATCGCTTCATCTCCGTTTGGCGACCGAACACGATCTCCCCGCCATCGTCGAAATTTACAACAGCATCATCCCGGGCCGCAGGGTGACCGCCGATCTTGAACCAGTGACGGTCGAGAGCCGGCGCGCCTGGTTCGCCACGCACCAGACGCCGACCCGGCCGCTATGGGTTCTCGTCGATTCCAACGCCAACGACGCGGTGTGTGGCTGGGCCAGCTTTGATTCTTTTTATCTGCGCGCGGCGTACGATGGTACGGTCATGGTCGCACTCTATCTCGCTGAATCGCATCGCGGTCTTGGTATTGGCGGCTGGCTCCTTGAGGAACTGATCGCTCGCGCCCCCGCCATGGGGATTCATTCGCTCACCGGTTATATTTTTGGCCATAACGAACCGAGCCTGCGTTTGTTCAAGCGCCATGGTTTCAGCCAGTGGGCACATTTACCCTGCGTCGCGGTGCTCGACGGCGTGGAACGCGATCTGATTATCCTCGGTCGTCGCGTAATCGCTTAAGGCGTTCGCGGGGCCCGCCGCGGACGCGCTCCTGCAGCCGATTCGGTCTCATCCCGACGCGGAGCTGGCGCCTCGATGGGTAATTGGTCGGCGCAAAGCTCCAAAATCTCGATCGCCAGCAACCCCGCCTGAGCTGCGCTGTTGGTGCTGACGCGCGGAGATTCATCGAGGGGATTGAGCACTTCGGGCCCATCGATGCGTCGCGTCGGCGCTCCACTCGCGCGAAAGCCGCCGCCGAAACCGCCGCCACCGAGCGCCCGCTTAGCGAAGGCGGGATTTTTGGTTTTGTAATAAACGTAAGCCGCTAGGCGGTCCGGACGTGCGTAGCGCGCATCCTCATCGCCTTCTTTGTTGGTGATCATGTCTTGGCGGATAACGTCGGCGGAGGCTGTGGTGAGGCGACAAAATTGGAGCCAAAGTTTGTCCCAACGCGGATCATTGAGCATCGCGCCGAGTTCGATCGCTACTTCGCCGCCGCCCATAATGGTGGCCAGATTGTAATCTCCCGCCACGTCGGAGAGCGGGAAGAGCTGGCTGGTTTTGGGATCATAACCAAAAACTAGATTTTTGCCGTTCTTCATCCCCAGCGGCATGGCTCTGAGACTATCGACGCCGGCGAGGATTTTGTCGCGCCACTTCGTGTCGCCCGTGCGTTCCCACTCCGTCATCCAATTACCCACAAAGGCCAGCCAATCAGGCCCAAGTCTTACGCGACCCGGCGCGATTTTCTTCTCCGCTTCCGTCGCCGGTTGCGCCAACCGCATGGGGTCAAACTCCGTCGCCGCGTAGTCGGCGATAGTCATTTCGCGCATGAGATCACCCACGCGTTCATCCGTCGTCAGGTAATAATAAAAACGCCGGTACGCCGCTTGGCTGATTCGCGCTTCTTTCGCGCCGCAACCCCAGTGACGAACATTGTGGCGAGAGCCGAGTCCGGCGAAGCGTCCGAGGTGATAGCAATCCACTTCGCCCGTATGTCGCGTCATGGCCTCGGCGAGTCGGAAAATATCGGCACGCCCCGAGCGCAAAAACGAATACCATAGCCACATATCCGTCCCCAATTCGGAGTTGTCCCAAGCCATCCCGCCCAGGTCGTAACGCCACATATGACGATCTGCATCATAACTGTGCATAAAATCGCCGAAATCCCAGAAGCCATACCAACGATGTTGTTCCACGGCCTTCTGATAAAAAGCCAACGTCTCATCGAGGCCGTCTTCGATGGACTTCTTAAACGGAGTCGAACGATCAGGCAAACTCCACAATCCGAAGGCTTGCGCTTGATGCAACACTTCCGGTGGGCACACCAAGACCGGAGGCGCGCGCCCTACTTCCGCCTGAGCGACGGTCTCGGACTTGGTCGGAACGGCGGCACTGGGAAAAAGCGTGAGTTCGCTCGTGCGCGCGACTCCGGTCGCCGTGCTGAACCCGGGCTGCACGTCCTCATAAACCGCCTCGAGTCCATGCGCTTTAATATCGTAGTGCCGTAAATCCATGCTGGGCGCAGCCGGCGTCCAGAGCCATACGGTCAATTCCGCTGCCGACGTCGAAGCGTGCTGCACTTCGAGCGCGGCGGGATAAGATTGCCAAAAGTTCTTTAAACTCACGGCCAATCCCCCGCTCACATCACCGACGAAAACCAATCCCGAAGCGCGTTTCCCCGCGCCCGCAGGAATCCATGCGCTCGACGGATTCGTGCGCTTCTCGACAGTGAAACCATCCGCATTAGGTTGCACGAGTCGGAAGGAATCCCAAACCGCCCATTGCTCGAGGAGATTTGTACCGCGTGAATTTAATTGATCACGGTTCGGCACACGTTTGCCCGCGAGTTGATCTGGATAAATATCGGAGCCATCAGCCTTAGCCGCGAATCTACCCTGTCGACCCACCGCGGGTTGCACCGGCTCCGACCAAAGGCCCGTGCCTTCACCGGAAAAACGCACGTGCCGATTCTGCGCTTCCTCACGCAGCGGCACCGTGAAACGAACACCAAGGCCTCGGATAAAATCTTTTTCCTGATCCCCATCAAAAATAAACGTGTGCACCATGCGCACCGCTTCGACGCCTGCTGAAAAATATAGCCGCACGGTAAACGGCAACCAACCGCGACCACCCCGCAAAGCACGGTGTAGACCTTCAATTTTAACCACCGCGCGCACGGGGCCGACTTGTTCGAGTGTCACCTTATTTATTTCACTCTCAAAATGTTCCTCTCGTACCGTGCCCGAGCTCGCATAATCGGCGCGGTCTTCCGTGAGCGCAACCAAGCGTCCGCCACGGGCGACTTCACGGCCCGCGATTTTTAAAGACTCCATGAACACCGCGCCGTGGGCCGCCAGACGACACTGGATCACGCCGGTATCCACGGTCACACCGTTCGTGTCTTGGATCGCGGTCAACACCACCGCCGGAATAGCTCCCACGCCTTTCGTGAAACGCAACGGCCCGCCGAGCGAAGGCCCGCCACTCACGGCCACCCCGAGCCATTTTATTGAGCCATCCGGCCAAAACGCCAGGGGCCAGGTTTGAGCCGGCACACCTTGTCCCTGACTCGCCTGAGCCGACAATCCATCGGTGCGTTGCCATTCTCCTTGTTTAAATGGCACCCCAAAACTCACGCCGACATTAACCGCAGGTGGCGTGCGCTCAAGCCACTGGACCGACAGTTCGGCCGCGCCCAATTCCGCGATGAAAAAAATCCAAGCAACCAGAAAAAGCCGTCGCGACGTATTCATAAAAAATCGATGAGTATAAAAAAGGGGAAGCAAAACAGGGTAGATTAAGACAGCGCACGAGATCAGTCCCAAGTGCAAGCGGCACACGAAGCATCCCACGGCCCTATTCTCAGACAGTCCGTAATCCGACCGACTACGCCTTGCCCCTCAGTAATCCGCGCCACACGATCGGCCCATGAGACTTCACCGCAGTTTCCTATTCCTTCCACTTCTTAGCATGACCGCCCTTACCGCACTGGCCCAATTCGCACTCAATTCGGCCCAACCGCCCATCGCTGAGAAAAAACCCAAAGACGTCACGGTGCACGAGGATCGGCGTATCGATGATTACTTTTGGCTTCGCGAAAAAGAAAATCCCGCCGTGCGCAAGCACCTCGAAGCCGAAAATATTTACACCGATACCGTGATGGCACCGACTAAACCCCTGCAGGAAAAACTCTATGCGGAGATGCTGGGACGGATCAAGGAGACCGACTCCGCCCCGCCTGTTTTGCGCCGTGGTTACTGGTATTACACCCGCACTGAACAGGGGAAACAATACCCGCTCTATGCGCGCCGCGCGGGCAACCTCGATGCACCCGAGCAAATCACGCTCGACGTCAACCTTCTCGCCGTGGGCCAGCCTTACATGGCCGTCGGTGCGTATAAAATTAGCGATGACTCCCAGTTTCTGGCTTACACCATCGATCCCACCGGCTACCGCCAATACTCGCTCCATGTTAAAAACCTAAACACCGGCGAGACGCGCGCACTCGGCGTGGAACGCATCACCTCGCTGGAGTGGGCCGCCAATTATCAAGCCCTCTTTTTTACGCAAGAAGACGCCGTTTCCAAACGCTCTTACCGACTCGGTCGACTTGAGCTGAAATCGGGAACCGTCACGTGGCTCTACGAAGAAAAAGATGAACTCTTTGACCTCGGCCTCAGCCGCTCGCGTGAAGGCGCTTGGCTCTTCGCCACCAGCGAAAGCAAGACCACGACGGAGATCCGCGCCTTATCCGCTGCTACGCCCAACCTCGACTGGCGTATCATCGCCGCTCGTCGCAACGACATCGAAACTCGGGCCGATTATCGCGACGGACTTTTCTATTTTCGCACCAACGATCACGCGCAAAACTTCCGCATCGTCACCGCTCCTGTCGCGACGCCAGACCCCACGCATTGGGTCGATTACGTGCCGCACCAAGCCGCCGTGAAGCTCGATGACTTTGACCTGTTCGCGACGCACACGGTTCTGAGCGAGCGCGAAGATGGATTACCGCACCTCCGCGTCATCGACGATCGCAGCCACGCGAGCCATCGCATTAGCACGCCGGAGCCCGTCTACGAGATTTCTCTCGAGAGTAACCCTGAGCCTGCGACCGAAGAAATTCGTTTCACTTATCAATCG
Organism: Opitutia bacterium; assembly: GCA_947449835.1. Lineage (GTDB taxonomy): Bacteria > Verrucomicrobiota > Verrucomicrobiia > Opitutales > Opitutaceae > Tous-C4FEB. The sequence goes on along the minus strand of CANFSZ010000004.1, from coordinate 76,162 downwards.
CTCGTCACGCCGCGCTCAATCATCAGCTATCATCTCACTACGAAAGCGCATACCGTCCTAAAACAACAAGAAATCCCCAGCGGCTACGATGCCTCACGCTACGCGAGTGAACGCATCTGGGCACGAGCCGCGGACGGCACGCGGGTGCCGATGAGCATCGTTTACCGCAAAGACCTGCGTCTACCCGGCGCGCAACCGCTCTATCTCTACGCCTACGGCAGCTACGGCATCAGCATGCCGGTTTCTTTTAACACCTCGCGCCTGAGTTTGTTGGATCGCGGCGTCATCTTCGCCATCGCGCACATCCGCGGCGGCGGTGAATTCGGCGAACCTTGGCGCGAAGCCGGACGCATGGCGCACAAGATGACTACTTTTACCGATTTCATCGCCTGCGCCGAGCACCTCATCGCGGAAAAGTTCACGCGCGCAAACCAACTCGTCATCAACGGCGGCAGCGCCGGTGGTTTGCTCATGGGCGTTGTCGTGAATCTGCGGCCCGACCTGTTTCATGCCGCGATCTATGACGTGCCATTCGTCGATGTGCTCAACACCATGCTCGACGCTTCGTTGCCGCTGACGACCAGCGAGTACATCGAATGGGGCAATCCTACGATCGCAGCCGAATACGCGTGGATGCGCGCCTATTCGCCCTACGACAACGTGCGCGCCGTCGCTCATCCCAATATTCTGATGAACGTCTCGCTCAACGACTCACAAGTGCCATATTGGGAGGGCGCCAAACTCGTCGCCAAAATCCGCGAACTGAACACGGGAAAAAACGCGTTGCTCCTGCACACAAATCTCGCCGCGGGTCACGGCGGTGCGAGTGGGCGTTACGATGCGTTGCGCGAGACGGCCTATCGCTTCGCTTTCGCGCTCGGTTCACTGGGACTCAACGACGTAGCTGTCGCTAAATAATTCGCGCGCACCCTCGCGCGCATCACGTCGCCGCCACCAGCGCACGTTGCAGCTCGAAGGCTTGGCGGAGCGCGAGACTCAGTTTGTCCTGTACCGCCTGCATCGCGCGATAACGTGCGACGTTGGCCGGATTTGGTTGGCAACGCGTGGATTCATCGAGTGCCACCGTGCCGGTAGTGAAGTCGGTGAGTCGGGCTTTTTTATTTCCATCACGTAGTGCGGCGCACCACGCCGCTTGGAGCGCACCGCCCAGAGCCGCGCCCTCATCTTCAACCATTGCGACAACGGGCACGCCAAAAATATCCGCCATGATCTGACGCCACACCGGCGACTTGGCCCCGCCGCCTGTCACGCGGATTTCTTTCGCTTTCACTCCAAGCGCAGCGAGACGACGGAGTCCGTAATTCATCCCGAGCGTGACGCCTTCCATGGCCGCACGAGCGATGTGGCCAGAATTAAAGGTTTGCGCGTTTAGGCCGAGCAACACGCCAGAACCCATCGGGACGTTGGGCGTACGTTCGCCCGCCAAATACGGCAACAAGAGCAAGCCACCCGCCCCCGCCGGTGCGGCGGCGATGGCCGCGTTGAGCGCATCATGATCCTGCCCAAATAGCGCCCGCACCTGCTCGGTCACCGTCGTGACGTTCATCGTGCAGAGCAGCGGCAACCAACCGCCGGTCGAGGAACAAAACGCCGCGATTTCACCCTGCGGATCAATCACCGGTTTGTTCGCGTGAGCGTAGATGGTGCCGCTGGTGCCAAAGCTGGCGGTGATCACTCCGGGGACTACGTTGCCGGTGCCGATCGCGCCCATCATATTGTCGCCACCACCGGCCGAGATGACGGTGTTTTCGGGAAATCCGTACTTCGCCGCCAACTCGGGGCGCAACGTGCCAGCGGCTTCGTGCGAGGCGGAAATTTTGGGGAGATAACCGGCGAGTTTCGGATCAATCGCTTTGATGACCGCTTTGGACCACGTGCGGGTACGCACGTCCATCAACGCCGAGCCCGACGCGTCACCGTACTCCATGGAAAAATTACCCGTGAGAAAATAATTCAGGTAATCGTGCGGGAGCAGCACGTGTCGCAGGAATTTGTAATTCTCCGGCTCGTGCCGCTTGAGCCACAAAATTTTCGGCGCGGTGAATCCAGGGAGGATCAGGTTGCCGGTGAGACGGATCGCGGCTTTAGGACCGCCGAGTTTTTTGGTGAGGATCGCGCATTCGGCAGTCGTGCTCGTGTCACACCACAATTTGGCGGGACGGATCACGTCACCATTTTCGTCCAAGGCCACAAAACCGTGTTGCTGACCTGAAACGCCGATGGCGCATACACGTTGGGCTTGCGCGGAGCCGATTTGTGCTGCGACGTCAGAGAGCACGAAATCGAGGGCCGAAGTCCAATCTTGCGGGTGTTGCTCCATGTGGCCGAGGGGCAAGCCTTCGATTAATTTATGCGGGGCGCGCGCTTCAGCGATGACCTTGCGCGTCACGAGATCGAGGACGATGGCTTTGACGCTTTGGGTGCCAGAATCGATGCCGATGGTAAGTGACATGGTGAAAATAAAGTAAGTTTAGCGGGCCTTAGTGTTGTTGGTCTTGAGCGCATCAAGAAACTCAACGGGCGAAAAATCATCCGTCAGGATGCGGGCTTTGGACGCAAGTTCGGCTGGAAACGGCAAGAGCTCGGCGGCTAAGGCATCGAGGTCCAGTTTCGAAGCGAGCTTCGAGTTTAATTTTTCTAACGCCGCGATATCAGGCGTCCGCGTAAGATCGCTCGCGGCAGATTTCAGAGCGCAGACGATCACGTTACCGCGACCGTGGGTTTGAAAAAGAAACACGTGTGGGAACACACTCTGAATCGTCCGCAGGTCTGCGGCAAAAAGCTCCGTATCTTGATGGAGATTGGTGACGAAGACCCCGCGTTCGCCAAGACGGGCAGCGCACTCGCGATAAAATTCCTGGGTCTTCAAGTGCGGCGGCACGAAACCTCCGCGAAAGGCGTCCAAGATGAGCCAGTCCCAACGCTCGCGATTACGTTTCACAAAAAGACGCCCGTCCATCACCGCGACGGGCGTTTGCGCCGTCGGATTGAAGGCGAGCTTATCTTGGCAAAGCTCCCAGACTTTGGGATCGAGCTCAACCGATTGCAGCCGCGCCGAGGGAAACGCATGCATAAACACTCGGTGAAAGCCCGCGCCCCCGAGTCCAATCATGAGCACATTCGTCGGCTTGGGCTCAAAGAAAGCCGCAGCGAACAACGAACGCGTATACGGCACGACCAGACGTAACGGATCCGCCAAATCGACGGCGGACTCGAGGTATTCGCCAGCTCGGGAACGCGCCCGAAGCTCAACTACCGTGCCACGCTTTTCGACTGTTAGGTTGTTATAAAGCGTGTCGTGATTTTCGACGTAATCGGGCGCTTCGGCGGCGTGGGAGCTGAACCCGCTGCTTAAAAATAAAACAAAGCAGCAAATCAGATATCGGCGCAGTTTCATGGAGCAGAATTCGTCGGGGATGAACGCAATAGCAAAATCAAAGCGGTCAGATTAACCAGCGCCACACCGAGCCACAAATAAAGCAAAGTCGAAACGGGCAAATGCGGAATCAGCACGAAGGCCGTCAGCATGACGCCAGCGATGTTGCCCAACGTGCTCACGCCATAGATCAGGCCCGAGGCTTGTCCCGGGGGCGTACCGCGCGAGGCCAAGTATTGAACGCATTGCGGCCCAAACGAAGACAGCGTCGTGACCGGCAAAAAGAACAAAGCCAGACAAGCAACGAGCAGACCCGTCGTGATTTCGGCAAATGCGATCTCAATCTGACCGAGCATCGCGCGCCCAAAAAATGCCGTGAATCCGAGCGAACCCACCGCGATCGCGCCCACGATCCATTGGGCGCGCTGGCGTTGGCGCGGGGGCGCATTACTAATCCAGCCGCCGATAATCGAACCGAGACTGAAAGCCGCTAGGAACGTCGAAATCAACCAAGCCCACACGATCAACGATGAGCCAAAAAACGGGTTGAGCAGGCGCGAGGCGAGCAGCTGGAAACCCATACTCAGAATTCCCAGCAACACCACCAGAGTGTAAAAAAAGACGAGGGGCACAGCGGGATTCGGCGTATTGAAGCGACCGCTGGCGAGCGCAATATTTTGAAACGATAAACACCCGAATCGGCGCAAAAAAACCCGCCGGCTTTAAACCGGCGGGCGGATAAGCAAAACCCCGTTTAACGCACCAATGCGACGACCGTGAGCAATACGGCTTGGGGACCGAGGTGGGAGTTCGTCGAATCAAACGATTCGTCCAGCGAATGCGCGCGAGTGGCTTCACCACCGCCGCCAAGCGTGACGGCCGGAATCCCTAGCTGCATCGGCACATTCGAATCCGTCGAACCCGCGCCTAAGGTAGGAATGACAACTTGCTTGGTGAGATTGGAATCAGCCGTGCCCGCGTTCGAAGCAGGCAGGCTGCCGATCGCCGTAACCGATGCGCTCGCGATTTTAACAATGGAGGAATCCTCCGGCGTCTGACCCGCGGGACGTAGACCAACTAATTCGATGTCGACGGAAACCGCTCCGCGATTTTTCCAGCGGGCGTTTTCCGCTTTCACGGAATCGGCGACGGCGGCATTGAATTGATCGCGGACGGCGTCGAGCGCGGCCATCGTCTCGGAGCGCATGTCGACTTCGAACCAGGTTTCAAACGCGATCGAGTTGACCGATGTGCCGCCGCTGATGCGGCCGACGTTGAAAGTGGTCTTGGGGGTAGCCGGCACGGTAATATCGCCGATCTTGGCGATGGCGCGGCCGAGCGCATGAATCGGATTGGCCATCCCGAAGGCGCCGTAGCTATGTCCACCCGGGCCTTTGAACGTGACGCGATAACGATAGCTGCCGACGCCAGCATTGGTGATGCGGTTTTGGCTGCCGGGCTCGATGGAGATGAAAGAATCGATTTTTCCTTTGAGCGTTACGTTAAATAATTCCTTAACCCCTCGGAGATCGCCGAGACCTTCTTCGCCGACGTTGGCCACGAAGGTGATCGAGCCGGTGGTCTTTACGCCGCCTTCATCGAGCGCGCGGATGACGCTCAACATCGCCGCGAGGCCGCGACCGTCGTCACCGATTCCGGGAGCGCGCAAAAACTTGCCGTCGCGTTTGACGCGCACATCCGTTCCCTCGGGAAAAACGGTGTCGAGATGGGCCGCTACCACGACGTTGGGCTTGGCCAGCGCGCCGGGGCGCACGCCGATGACGTTGCCGATTTTATCCACGCGTACGTCTTTGAGGCCGAGTTGTTCAAAGAGGCGTTTCACTTCCAGACCGCGCGCGGTCTCGTTGAATGGGGGCGCTGGAATTTCCGTGAGCCGGGCTTGCAGGTTGAGCGTTTCTGGCTCGTTGCGCTCTACGGCGGATAGGGCGGCTTTCACGGTCGGGTCGTTGAGCAGCGTAGCCGGTTCGACCGCAGCTGATAAAATCGAAGTCGAGCTCAGTAAAGCCGCGACGCAACCAAACAAGGAGTGACGAAGGAGTGATTTCATGGATGTTTTCAACAAGCAGCACGATTCATCGTCCTACCCGTGTCAGCTTAATTTCCCATCCCCGCCCTTTTGCTATGAAAATTCTACCCCTTATCTGGTGCTTTGTAATCCCAGTTGTCTGGAGTCTAAATGCTGCGGAAACATCGAAGGCTGTGACCGCATCCACGGTGATTGATTGGGCCAAATTGGCCGTCAAACCGACCAAAACCGGCGAGCGGCGCGAACTCTTTGATGCGCCCACCCTCACGCTTAATAATTTCGAGGGGCACGTGACCACGATCCGCCCAGGTGAAGTGCCGCATCCGCCGCACCGCCATCCCGACGAGGAGATGATCCTCATCAAAGAAGGCACCCTCGAAGTCACCATCAATGGCGAGACGCAGCGCGCCAGCGCGGGTTCGATTTTCTTCTACGCGTCCAACGATCTGCACGGCATGCGCAACGTCGGCTCAACCCCGGCCACTTACTACGTGTTTCGTTTTGTCACGGCGAAGACTCCGCCCCTCGCCGCTCGGCCCTGAAATTGGGGCTGATATTACTCCGCCGAGCCTACGAAGCTAAGCTGGAGAAATCTAACGCACAGCAAAAGCTGCGGCAGGTTATTCTAAGCCCAAAGTCTTGCGCCCCTCCGGCGAAATCATCTGTGGCGTCCAGATCGGATCCCATACGATGTGAACTTTGGCCGCGCTCACCGTGGGTAAGGCCGCGATTTTTTGCCGCGCATCTTCGGCGATCACCGGCCCCATACCGCAACCTTGCGCGGTGAGCGTCATCTTCGCTTCGACGGAGTGAGTGCCATCCGGCAGCACATCAATCGCCAAATCATACACCAAGCCGAGATCCAAGATATTCACGGGGATCTCGGGATCGAAACACGTTTTCAGCGCCGCCCAAATCGCTTGTTCACTCAAGGTGCCGGCTACGACGTTTACAGCTTCGACGACAGGTGTGTAACCCGCCAAGGCGCCGGTATGTTCGGCCGCGATGCGAAATAGGCCGCGGTCCGTGCGTACGGTGACATTACCGCCGAGGGTCTGGGTGATGTACACGCTGGCGCCCGCGCTCAACGTGAGCGCCTCGCCCGAGGGAATAGCGGTGGCCGGTGTGTCGTGAGTCAGCGTGGTATCCATGAATTTTGAGTTAACGCAGCGAGAGCTCCAGCGGCATGCGCGCGTAGATGCCTTGAGGATCGTTGAACGTCTTAAGGGTGGCGAGATCGTGTTGCAGGCGCGCGGTGATTTGGCCGATGACGCCTCGGGCTTGAGCTTGGGTGTCGGGATTAAATCGCTCCACGAGTTCGCCGATCGTCTCGGCTAATTCTTTCTTCTGGGGATACTCGATCAGTCGGTAATTTTTCGCGAGTCCCGCCTTGGTCGCAGCGAACTGGATTGCATCCTCAAGTCCGCCGAGCTCATCGACCAAACCGAGCTTCTTAGCTTCGGCTCCCGACCACACGCGGCCTTGGGCGATTTCTTGCACGTCTTCTTTTTTAAGTTTTCGCGCCGTCGCCACTTTGCCGACGAATTCACCATAAATCCAGTCGACCATATTTTGGAAAATTGCGAGTTCGTCTTCAGTCTTGGGCCGCGTGATGGTGATGGCGTCGGCATATTTACCGGTTTTGACGGAATCAAACGTGAGACCGACGTTGTTCGCCAGTTTCTGCACGTCGAATTGCAGACCAAAAACACCGATCGATCCCGTGATGGTCGTGGGCTCCGCGAAAATGCGATCGCCATCCGCCGCGATCCAATAACCGCCCGAGGCCGCGTAGGTGCCCATCGAAATAATGACCGGTTTGACCTTGCGCGCGAGGCGCACTTCGCGGGCGATATTTTCCGAGGCTGAGGCGCTGCCGCCGGGGCTATTGACCCGGAGCACGATGGCCTTGACGGAATCATCTTGGCGGAGGCTGCGAATTTCACGCGCGAATTTCACGCCGCCGATTTCACCGCGTTCACCGTTGCCGTCTACGATGCTGCCTTCGGCGTAAATGATCGCGACTTTACCGCGGCCGGTGCCGGCCGACTTGGCCTCATCCGTCGCAGGTTTTTTTGATGTAGCGGCGATGTCTTTAGTCATTTTTGCGTAAGCCGCGATTTCAATTTGTTTGAAAGTAATCTTATCGTTCGCCGCTGGGCCGGTCTTGGTGCGCAGTTCGGCAATGACTTCATCGCGATAGGCGATGCGATCGACGAGTTTAGCGGCCTTGGCTTTTTCGGGTCGAATGATGCCTTCGGCGTCGACGACGGATTGGATTTTTTCGCGATTCAGGCTGCGGCCCTGCGCCATGTCGTCGAGCATCGAGCCCCAGAGATCGTTGAGCAGCTTCAGAGTTTGCTCACGGTTTTCGGGGCTCATGTCTTTGCGCGTGTAAGGTTCGACGAAAGACTTGTATTTGCCTACGCGGGTGACTTGCACCCCGATGCCGAATTTCTCGAAAGCGCCCGTGTAAAACATCGGTTCACTCGCGAGCCCGGGCATGATGATCATACCGTAAGGATCCAGCGTGATGTCACTGGCGACCGAGGCGAGATAGTAGTCCTTCGTCGTGACAGCTTCGAGATAAGCCCGGACGGGTTTGCCGCTGGCCTTGAAATCAAGGAGCGCGTTGCGCACTTCTTTCAACGCCGCATAACCCGAGCCGTAACCCGCCGGCGTGAGCGCGCCTTTGAGTAAAATCCCCGCCACGCGATCATCCGTCTTGGCGGCTCGGATGGCCCGAGTCACCGCACGAAGTTGCAGCGTCGAAGCATGACCGCCGGTGAACTGACTGAAATCCACCTGCGCAGGCGCATCGGTGATGTTGGCGGCCAGATCGAAAACGAGGTAAGAGCCGCGATCGATGGTCGGGGCTTTTTTATCGCCGCTCAGGGAGACGATCGCACCCAACAAGCCGATAAACAAAAGGATCGCGCCACCGGAAAAGACCACGAGCGCCACCAGCGCGCCCAGCATAGAGGTGAAGAAATTTTTCATGCGGTCGCGAACCTAACAGCCGCGCGCAGCGCAGCCAGTAGAAACGTCGCCTCTGCCAACCAAAACACCTCAAAGCCTTTCCGCGCGGAGCGGGATTCGTAACGCACCTGTTACAAAGGGAGGTACAGCAAGGTTGCATCCTACAGCGGCGTTCTGCAGAAGTACGGCATGAGCGAGCAAAAAGAATTACTCACGACCAACCGCAAAGCTCTCACGATCAATCTGGACGAGCCGAAATACGGCACCTTCGCAGAAATCGGCGCCGGCCAGGAAGTAGCGCGCGTATTCTTCCAAGCCGGCGGCGCTTCCGGCACCATCGCCAAAACGATCTCCGCCTACGACATGACGTTTAGTGATGCCATCTACGGCAAAGCCCCGCGCTACGTCTCGCGCGAACGTCTCGGCCTCATGCTCGATCACGAGTATCAACTGCTCAACGAGCGCCTCGCCACGCAACGCGGCGAACGCACCATGTTCTTCGCCTTCGCCGACACCGTTTCCGCGCGTAATTTCAAAGGTACCAACGAGGCTCACGGCTGGATGGGTATCCGTTTCCAGACCGAGCCCGGCGGCCCACCGAGCGAAGTCGTCCTCCACGTGCGTATGTGGGACAAAGAAAATATCCTCCAGCAACAGGCGCTCGGCATCATCGGCGTCAACCTGATCTATGGCGCGTTTTATTATCACACCGACCCGCGCAAACTCGTCGAATCACTTCTGGATAATCTCTCTGCCGACCGCATCGAAGTCGATATGTTGAAATTAAACGGCCCCGCGTTTCATAACGTGGATAACCGCCTCATGTCGCTCATGCTCGTCGAATTTGGCCTCACCAACGCCGTCATGTTCGGTCCGGGCGGTGACGTGCTCCAACCCTCCGAAGTTCTTTACCGCAAACCCATCCTCGTCGAACGTGGATCCTTCCGCCCGGTCACACACGTCAACGTCGACATGCTCAACTGCGCGACCGCCCAATTCGTCCAGGAGCCGCTAGTTAAGGGCAAACAAGTCGTCGTGCTCATGGAAATCACCATGCACAACCTGCTCGCCGCCGGTGAACTCGACCCCAAAGACTTCCTCGCGCGCGTCGATCTCCTGGGCGACATCGGCTTCAACGTCCTGATCTCAAATTACTCCGAATACTACCGCCTCACATCTTACTTCCGGCGCTACACTAAGGAGATGATTGGCGTCACGATGGGGATCAATAACCTCATCGAAATTTTCAACGAAAAGTATTACGAGAATCTTGAAGGCGGCATCTTGGAATCCTTCGGCCGCCTCTTCCGCAATTCGGTTAAACTTTATATTTATCCGATGCGGCAGGATGGTTTCGATGTTTACACCGCTACGGGGCAACCCGTCCCGAACACTTCAGGCCGCACGACGAGTCATGCCTTCGCCTCCAGCGTGCTCATCAACGCAAAAAACGTCCAGATCGCCGATCACCTGCGCAACCTTTACGCCCACTTGCTCGAAGCGCACTACATCGACTGCATCGTCGGATTCGACCCCTCGATTCTGCATATTTTCTCTCGTGATGTCTTGCGCCGCATTAAAGAAGGCGACGCCACGTGGGAAAAAATGGTGCCCGAAGCCGTGGTCGCCGCGATTAAACGCCGCGAGCTCTTCGGCTGCACCACGGCCAAAAACTGAGTCCCGCGCGGAGGTATTGCGCCTCAGCATCGCGCCTGCGCCCGCCGCAACGTGCTCAGGTCGCCAACAATAAGTTCCGTGCGGCGAAACTTTGCGCGTGTTTAGCGACCGATTTTTCTCCTAGCTCGGCGATTCCTACCATGCGCTTTCATAAATACCACGCCCTCGGCAACGACTACATTGTGCTCGATCCCCGCGATTTTCCTTCGTGGCAGCCAGCACCGACGATCGAGCAGATCCGCGTCGTTTGTCATCGCAACTTCGGCGTCGGCTCCGACGGAATTCTTTGGGGTCCGTTACCCTCGCAAACGAGTCAATTCGGCCTGCGCATATTTAACCCCGATGGCTCTGAGGCCGAAAAATCCGGCAACGGCCTACGCATTTTCTCGCGCTTCCTTTACGACCAAGGCCTCGTCAAAGAGCCAAACTTCACCGTTGAAGTTCCCGGCGGCCAAGTCGCCGTGGCGCTCAAGGATAACGCGCAGTTGATTTCCATCGCGATGGGTCACGTGAGTTTTTCGTCCGAAAAAATCCCGGTCGTCGGCGCGCCCCGTGAGGTGCTCAACGAGAAAATCAAGATCCTCGACCGCGAATTCACGTATTGCGCCGCCACGATCGGAAATCCGCATTGCGTGCTCCCGCTCACGGAAATCTCCGCCGACATGGCCCACAAGTACGGTCCGCACCTCGAGACCCACGCCCATTTCCCGCGCAAGACCAACGTCCAATTTCTCAAAGTCCTAGACCGCGCCAATATTCAGATCGAAATCTGGGAACGTGGTGCCGGTTACACCCTCGCGTCCGGCAGCAGCAGCAGCGCCAGCGCGGCCGTGGCCCATCGCCTCGGACTCGTCGATCGCAGCCTCACCGTGCACATGCCTGGCGGAAAAATCGGCATCGAAATCGGCGACGCGTTTTCCATCATGATGACTGGCACCGTTAACAAAGTCGCCGAGGGTCACATGCATCCCGAACTCTTTGCGGTCAAAGTCTAGCCCGCAAAAACTCCGATCAACGCGCGGTTACTCCCGATGCCTTTGGCCACGACCCAACGTGAACGTCTAGCCCTCGCCGTCATCGCGCTGCTGTTCGCGTTGGGGCTTTTGGGCCTAGCGATCCTCTGAGGTCCGCTCGCCGCCTCGCCGCCCAACTTTCGACTCGCACCCGCGCAACTCGCGGCATCTCTTCGCTTATCTCATGCGTATTAACTCACAGCATTATGCCGCTTCTGCTGTCGACGCATCTCTCGGGTTATATTTTGTGGACCAACCGTGTCCACGGATTTGAACCCGCTCGGACCATCCGCCGCATGAAAACGGAGCCCACCGCCGATTTGTCCGATGCGCGTCACGCAGCCGACGCGCGTTTGCTCGGCTTGGTGGCCGCAGGCGACAGCGCGGCTTTGGGGGAGCTCTACGATCGTTTCTCTCGGCCGCTTTACGCTACCGCCCTGCGCATCCTCAACGACCCCGGCGAAGCCCAAGATATTGTCCACGATGCCTTCGTCGCGGTCTGGGAAAAAGCCGCGAGCTTTGAAACCGCTCGAGGGACCGCGTTTTCCTGGGTGCTCACCCTCACGCGTAACCGCGCCATTGATCGCCTGCGCTCCCGCCGCCGCCGCCACGAGTTGCTCGAAACCTCCGCCCTCTCCGATCTCGGCCTTGACGAAAATTCCTCCGGCCCCGGGGCCGACTCCGCAGCCTCGAGCTCGGATCAAGCCACCACCCTTCGCGCCGCCGTCGCCGCTTTACCCGCGGATCAACAACGCGCGCTCAAACTCGCCTTTTTCAGCGGCCTCACGCAGGAAGAAATCGCCGCTCGTCTCGAAACGCCCCTAGGCACGATCAAAGCCCGCATCCGTCGCGGCCTACTAAAATTACGCGATCAACTCGCGAATCGTTTATGAACGCCGAACGCCACGAAGATCTCGCCGCGCTCGCCGCCCTCGACTTGCTCAATCCCGCCGAGCAGGCCGAATTCACCGCCGCTCTCGCCCAGCATCCTGAGTTAGCGACCCTCGCCGGCTCCCTCCGATCCACGGCGGCCGAACTCGCGCATGCCGCCCCCGCAGCCGAACCGCCCGCGGCTCTAAAAATCCGCCTGCTTAAGACGATCGCTGGCGATGCGAGCGCCGCGCGCGCTCCCATAGTCACAGCCTCCCGCTCTACGATTCTGCCGTTTCCGACGTGGATCGGTTTCGCCACGGCGGCCTGTTTTGCCTGCCTCGCGGCTTATTTTGCGCAGGCTTATTTTAACCAAAGCGCCCTGAACTCCGCCTTCCGCGACCAACAAAGCCTCGCCGATCTTTCTCTCCGCAGCACGAAAAACCAACTCGCCGCCGAGCGCCTCATCGCGCAACGCGAGCTCGCTGATGCCGCGAAGCGCGCTAGCGATTCCGCTGCACTCGTCACCACGTTGGAATCCCGACTCGCTGAGACAAAACAACAACTCATCACCCAGGGCACGCTCGCCGATTACAAAATCGCCACCCTCGCCTCGCTCCTCGGCAACAGCCCCCAAGCCGTGGCGGTCGCCGTCTGGAATCCCTCGAGCCAAGAAGGCGTACTCACCGTCCAAAAACTCCCCGCGCTGGCGGCGGATAAAGATTATCAACTCTGGGTCGTTGACCCGCAGTATTCCATCCCCGTGGACGGCGGTGTTTTCAAAGTCGACCCCACGACTGGCGAGGGCCGATTGATTTTCCATCCCAATCGCCCCGTTCAAACCGTGGCGAAATTTGCGGTAAGCCTCGAGCGCAAGGGCGGCGTGCCCAAGGCCGAGGGCCCGATGGTGCTCATCGGCCCCTGATCCATCGCTCAGTCCAACATGGGCGTTTACGACGACCCCATCACGACTCGATGATGCCAATTGAAACTTGCCCCGACCGCGCCTGCCGCAAACCCTTCAACTCTTATGGTTATCAAACCCAAAGTCCGTGGCTTCGTGTGCGTCACTGCGCACCCGGCCGGTTGCGCAGCCCATGTCCAAGAGTGGATCGCCCACGTCAAAGCCCAACCCGCACTCGCGAAAGGTCCGAAAAAGGTCCTCGTGATCGGTTCCTCCACGGGCTACGGCCTCGCCTCACGCGTCACCGCCGCCTTCGGTTCCGGCGCCGCGACCCTCGGCGTTTTCTTCGAACGTCCCTCTGAAGAAGGTCGCCCAGCGACTCCCGGTTGGTACAACACCATCGCCTTCACCAAAGCCGCGCACGCCGCGGGCCACTACGCGAAAAACATCAACGGCGACGCGTTCTCCGCCGACATCAAGCGCCAAGCCCTCGATCTCATCCGTGCCGATCTCGGCCAAGTTGATCTCGTCATCTATTCGCTCGCGTCTCCCCGCCGCACCCATCCCACGACCGGCGTCGTCCACAAATCGGTTCTCAAACCCGTCGGCCAATCTTACACGAATAAAACCGTCGATACCGATAAAGGCATCGTCAGCACGGTCACGATCGAGCCGGCCAACGAAGCCGAGATCGCCGACACGACCGCCGTCATGGGCGGCGAAGATTGGGAAATGTGGATGCAAGCCCTGTCCGAGGCCAAACTCCTCGCTCCCGGCGCGCAGTCCGTCGCCTACTCTTACATCGGTCCGGAAGTCACGTGGGCCATTTACAAAAACGGCACCATCGGCCTCGCCAAAAACGACCTCGAACGCGCCGCCCGCAGCATCGACGCGCTCCTCAAACTCAGCGGCGGCCGCGCCTGCATCTCGGTCAACAAGGCGCTTGTCACCCAAGCCAGCTCCGCCATTCCCGTCGTCCCGCTCTACATTTCGATTCTCTACAAGATCATGAAAGCCCACGGCACGCACGAGGGCTGCATCGAACAAATCGCCCGACTCTTCGCCACCCAGCTATACTCGAGCAACGGCCCCACCTTTGACGAAGCGGGCCGGATCCGGATCGACGACTGGGAAATGCGCCCCGAGATCCAAGCCGCGGTCAAAGAAATCTGGCCGCAAACCACGACCGAAAATCTTGCCACGCTGACCGACATCGCGGGCTACCGCAGCGAATTCATGAAGCTCTTCGGCTTTGGTCTACCCGGCATCAACTACGAAGCCGAGATCGAGCCGCATCTACCGATGCTCTGAACACGGACTCATTCCTTGAAACCGCGAGCCTTGGCCCGCGGTTTTTTTCTGCTCATAAGCTCACTTTTCACATCTCGTTTACATGCGCGCCCTCATGCAACGCGTCTCCACCGCGCACGTCGACATCGCTGGCGAACGCGTTGGCGCCATAGATCGAGGCCTCCTCGTTTTTCTCGGCATCGCGCCGCACGACACGGCAACCGATGCCGACTGGCTCGCCACGAAAATCACCACGCTCCGCATCTTTGATGATGCCACGGGCACGATGAACCTCTCCGTCCGCGACATCGCCGGCGAACTCCTCATCATCAGCCAATTCACGCTCTACGCGCGCACCCGCAAAGGCACCCGCCCCTCGTGGGATGGCGCCGCGCGTCCCGAGGTCGCGCTCCCGCTTTACGAGACGTTTTTACGCGCTTCCGCCTCCGCCCTAGGCCGCCCCGTTGCCTCCGGTCGCTTTGGCGCCGATATGCACGTGTCGCTCGTGAATGACGGTCCTATCACCTTGCTGCTCGACTCACACCAACGCGATTAACCACCTCCCTTTTTTAAAAATGCGCGCACCGTTTCATTTTCTCTTCGCTCTACAATCGCTCAATCTGGTCGCACTCGCGTCCACGCCCACCGATCCGCTCGCCTACTTCCGCGACATCGCCGAGACCCGCAACTACACCCTCGGCCGACCCGTCGCCGCCAAACTCACCCCCGACGGCCGATCCGTCATCTACCTTCGCGGTGGCCCCCGCGATCCCGTTCTTCGGCTCTACGAATTCCCGTTACCAGCCGGTCCCGAACGCGAACTACTCACCCCCGCCCAACTGCTCGGCTCCAGCCCAGAAACGCTGACCGCCGAGGAAAAAGCCCGCCGCGAACGCGCCCGCATCAGCACCCGCGGCTTCACCAAATTCGATCTCTCCCCCGACGGCTCGCGCCTCTTGGTCACCCTTTCGGGTCAACTCTACGTCGTAAACCGCGCCGATCTCAAGGTCACCGCGCTTCCCGGGAAAAACTGGATCGATCCGCGCTTTTCGCCCGATGCGACCGCCATCGCTGCCGTCTCCGCCGGCGAACTCCACGTCATCGAACTCAATCTCGCACCCCTCGCCGCCCGCGCCTTAACCAGTGGCGCAACAGCCACGCTCACCCACGGCACCGCCGAATTTGTCGCTCAAGAAGAGATGGCCCGCAGCGAAGGTTACTGGTGGTCACCCGATTCCCGTTTCATCGCCTATCAACAAACGGATGAGTCCGGCGTAGAGGTTCGCCACATCGCCGATCCGCTCCATCCCGAAGCCACTCCCAGCCGATTCGCTTACCCCGCCGCCGGCACGACCAACGCCACCGTGCGCCTCGGCGTCATCGCCCGCAGCGGCGGCGCCACTCGCTGGCTCGACTGGGATGCCGCCAAATTTCCCTACCTCACGCGCGTGGTCTGGCGCGAGACCGACGCGCCCCTCGCCTTCACCGTCATGGACCGCGCTCAACAAACCGCGCTCCTCTTCCGCGCCGATCCTGCCACCGGCAGCACCACCGAACTCCTCCGCGATACCGACCCAGCATGGGTCAATCTCGACGAACGCGGCGGCTTTCCACGCTGGCTTCCGGGCGCCAAAGAATTCCTCTGGTCCTCCGAGAGCCGCGGCGCGTGGCAAATCGAACTCCGCGCTGCCGACGGCAAATTCATACGCACCGTCACCCCGCCTGATTTTATCTATAAAGGATTCGCGAAACTCGATTCCGGGCGCGGAGCCGTTTACCTCGCCGGCAGCCAAGACCCGCGTGAAACCCAAGTCTGGCGCTTCCCGCTCAGCGGCGGCCCGGGCGTCGCTCTCACCGCTGGACAAGGGCAGCACGCCGCCACGTTCTCGGAAAACGCTTCCGCTTTCATTCACAGCTACGATCTCTTCAACAGCACCTCGGGTACTGACGTTCTCGCCACCGACGGACAGCTCCTCGCCGTTCTGCCCAGTCGCGCTGAAAAACTTCCCATCCTTCCCCGCGTCGAGCTCACCCGCACCGCGAGCGAACCTTCGTTTTTCGCGGCGGTCGTGCGCCCCCGCGATTTCGACGCCAAGAAAAAATATCCGGTCATCCTATACGCCTACGCCGGCCCACATACCACCGTTGTCACCGCCACCGCCCGCGCCTATCTCAACGATCAATGGATGGCGGACCAAGGTTACATCGTGGCCCGTCTCGATGGACGGGGCACGCCGTTCCGCGGTCGCGATTGGGAACGCGCCATTCGTGGCAACTTAATCGATCTCGCACTCGCCGACCAGGTCGCCGGACTCCGCGCCTTGGGCGCACAGTTTCCCGAGATGGACCTCAGTCGCGTCGGCGTGACCGGTTGGTCCTTCGGCGGTTATTTTTCCGCCATGGCTACTCTGCGCCGTCCGGATATTTTTCGCTGCGGCGTCGCCGGCGCGCCCGTGATTACTTGGGAAAACTACGACACGTTTTACACCGAGCGCTACCTCGGCCTGCCGCAGACCGCCTCTGAGGCTTACCAAGTCAGCAGCGTCCTCAGCTACGCGTCCAAACTGGAGCGCCCGCTGCTGCTCATTCACGGACTTACCGATGATAACGTTTACGCCCAACACACGCTTCAGCTATGCGATGCGTTGTTCATGGCGGGAAAAAATTACGAATTCATGCCCATGCTCGGCACGCACATGGCGGGCAGCAGCGACCCCATGGTGAAACTCCGCCAGCAACAACGCGTGATGGAGTTTTTCACCCGCCACCTCAGCCCGCGATAACTCGAGCGCGAGACGGACTTATTTATGGCCGTCCAACAGCCGAAGCCGAAATCAGTGGGTCACGGTTATTCTTTAAATCACTCCAATCAATCTTGGGGCTCCGAGGGTTCAGGCCGTAGATAAATTTTTCGATATTCGTATACCCATCACCGTTAAGGTCACCCGCCGCATCGGCGGGGTTTTTCGGATCAAGCCCGTTTTTGATTTCCCAGTCATCGGGCATGCCGTCGCCATCGGCGTCAGCGTAGGGCTCACCCGAATACAAAGGATACCCACCGACTTCATCCGGATGGGTGATAAATCCCCGCGGGACCAAGTCGGCCATTTCATCGATCCATTTTTGAGCATAACCAACTTGAGCCGCTTTAGCTTTGGAGCTTTCGGCAATGGTTGCCGGTGTGACCACACCCGAGCGGACCATCGACACCACTCGCGCGTCCACAGCATCTCGTTTGGGCAGGGTCGCACCCGCGTGGTTAAGGACAATCGGGTAAGACTCAATCGCTGAAACCACGTCCAACAGAGCATGCGCGAAGGGTTGGTCCACCCGAATTGCCGGCAAGACCGTTGCGACGGTGGCTTTTACGGGCGAAGGTTGCACGCCGCCGTCCCAGTTGTTCTGGGTCACGCGCGGATTCCCCTCGGTCACGTTGCCGGCAACATAGGCCTTCCCGAAATTATTGATGACTGTTTTGCTGCGCTCGGATTCGGGTTTGAGAATGCGGTAAGCAATCTCGGTGTTGGGCGTGCCGGGTCCGGGTTTAAAAGTGTTATTAATGATGTTGAAAAAGCTCCGGTGATCACCGCCGTCGATGGTGCGATGGCGGTAATTAAAGAGCACGTTATTCACGAACGTGAAATCTCCGTACATGCCCACACTCGGATTGCGCCCGGTGTTACAGGCCCAAAGGTTGTGGTGAAAAGTACTATTCAAGCCGCCAATCGTGCTGCCAAAGGCGTGGTGGTAGATATTAAGCGCTTCAGAAAAAATCGAGTACTGGATTGTAACGTTGACCGTGGGTAACTTGAGTTCTTTGCCACCCTCAGGGGGTTGATACATGTGCCGATACATCGACATGTTTTCATCCAGCCCCCAAGAGGCCGAGACGTGGTCAATGATCAGATTACCAACGGGGTTTCCGCCAAAAGAATCGTTGCGATCAGAAGCATCCGTGGCGCCGCGACGAAATCGCATGTGGCGCACAATGATGTCGTGCGTCTCGAGCTCTACGGTGTTGCCGGCGATGCAAACGCCATCGCCTGGAGCGGTGTTGCCGACAATCGTGATGTACGGAGCTCGCACGCGAATTCGGTCCTTGAGTCGGATGATTCCCGCAACGTTAAACACCACGATCCGCGGCCCTGCGGTTTCACAGGCCGCACGGAAACTGCCTGGGCCGCGATCATTGAGATTAGTCACGACAATGACCCGACCGCCTCGGCCACCGAACGCGTACATCCCGCCGCCCCAGGCACCGGGAAAAGCCGGAATTTTCGCTTGGGGCAGATCGCTTGGCGTAGCAGCACCGGGCAGGTAGGGTTTACCTCTCGTCGACCCGTCTTTAATCTCAGGCAGCGCCTGCTCAAAAATCTCGTCAGAAAGACGATCCGCGGCGGCCATGCGTAGCTTGGCCTCAGCTTGAACAGGCGCCGGTACGCGCGGGTAACCTTGCCCTAAACACAAGGTGCTGCCGAGCACGCTCAGGGCGATGCAACAAAACAGGCGGGATAATTTCATAATAGCGGGGAAGTGCTGGATTAGTGCGGGGCTACGAGATTTTTCTCCGCTTGCTTCATATTATAACCTTCGCTTGAGAGATAATTATTTATCTTACCTTTATATTTTCCAAACCAAGCATGTTTTTCTGTCGAGGAACCTGCATCCATGGCCTGCTCGCGGGCCTCGGTGAGTAGAGTCAATATTTTAGCTTTCTGATCGGACGTAAGTTGCGGCAACATCTGCTGATAAACGCGAAACGTGAGTGGCAGCACGCCATAAGTGTGACCATCTTTGACGAGATTAATTTGCTCCGGAGTGAGTTCCAACGCTAGACGCGCGAGGTAGGAGCGGTGCAAGCTGGCGAGCTTGGCGTCGTACGTTGCTTTGCAATCGGCCAAAGCAGCGGCGACGGTTGCCTTATCCGCGTGTGCTTTAGCCGCAGCCATGCCGCTGTCCCGCCAAGCCTGCAACTCGTGCAGATCAACATAGTGCCGCGAGATAAAAGCTCGCACGCGGGTCGATTGCGCTGGATCGGTTAAAGCAAGCATGGCGCTGATTTTGAGCGCGCGTTGCTCCGCCGTCGCTGCATAGACATCCGGGTTTTGTTCAGCCGCTGTGATTGCCACACCTATGAGCATGGTACTTAGACAAAACCCCCTAAGGTTTTTATATAAAAAACACATCATCGCATACGTATCAGAGACTTAATAAGTGTAAGAGATATTCGTCCTAAAAGAGGCCGGTTTAAATTTCCGATATTTTCACCCCGTATTAGCATATCACCGGTCGGAAAATCGTTCGACCGGCTGCTATGCCTAAACGGACTTAAAAACTGCCCTTTATGCCGAAGGTGACCTGGACACCGAATTGACGTAGATCGTCCCAATGTGCGTATGCAGGATACAAACCGGTGGGATCAAAGCGCTCGGACCGACTGCCATTATTGAGCACGTCACGGCCGCTCACAAAAAAACCGTAGCGGCGCGAGAATTGCCAATTAAAGGTAGCGTCCAATTTTGTGAGTGATGGCGTATAATTTCCTAAGGCATATACCACGCTGTTGTAGGTCACGTTGGTCGTGCTGTTCAGTTTGAGATCGGTCCAAGTTCCTTTCAGTAACAAGCTGACTCGACCGGTTGCAAATTGAAGTCCAGCAGAAGCCGTACGACTCGCGGCCGGCACTGCAGTCATCCGCGTGGTGTTGGCTTGGCTGCGACGCTTCTCCGAATAGGTAGTGAATATATTGAATCGCTTGCCCCACGTACCTAGGAACGGAATAAAACGCAGGTCCTGCGCGATGTCGGCCTCGTAGCCATATTCTTTACCCGTTCCGATACCGTTTTCCGAGGTCGTGAGAGTCCAATCTTGATAGTCGACCGGGCTTAAACCCAATGAAGTGAGGATCTCAGCAAATTGCGGATCGGAGTTATTCGTAATGATGTTCTCTTGGAAATTTTTAATTCTTTTGGTGAAATAAGAAACGCCGATTTTACCCCCATTTTGGGTATAATAATAGATCGCAGTATCCCAATTATCGGAAATTTTTGGTTTCAAATTAGGATTGGCGACCGTGATGTTACCAGCGGGAACCGATCCGGCGGCCGTGTTTTCATTAACAACGTAAGAACCGTTACCGGATAGTAAACCACTCGTGCCATCCTCGAGGCTGATCTGACCGAAGGTCTTAGAATAAGCCAACTTGAAGACCAAGTTTTCCGTCACGTTAAACGACGTATTGATACTCTCCGACGGACGTCCGCTGCTCTTGGCGCGCACTTCTTGCAACGGCTTTAATTGTAGACGCTTCCCTTCGAGTGTGGTGAGCAAGACAACGTGATCAGGATAAGCTACCTTCGCGGCATTTAACGCTGAGCGCAGGGCCGTGCCGGCCGCAGTTTGCGCGAAGACATCGCTGGTGGCGGTGTCGATTTGCACGCCGTTAGGATGAGCGACATCGCGATAAATTTCACCGCTCGAGAGCTTCAGGAAATTCCATTTGCTGTCGGTCAAAGGCCCTCGGCCGGTACGGCGAGATTCTTCATTTCGAACACCCGCCACGAAGGTCAGCCGACCACGGAGCGCATGACCTTCAATCAAAGCATAACCTGCGTCTTTAATATCCGTGATTTTTTTGTTCTGATTTACGTAGCTGGTGTAATTATTAACCTGGTCACTGTCGCTGCTGGAGCTAAAAAGCGCAGGATTTGCGGCGTAAATTTGATAAAGACGATACGTACTCGCCCATTGCTGCGCCGGAAAACCGAAACCGGGTTCATATCCGGTATAAACAGTATCTTGATAATCAGTCGTGCTCAGACTCGGGCCGACGTAGGTCTGACGATAGCCAGTGCCGACACCCCATTTTTTTTGCACGCTGATTGAATGTTGACCGCCGACTTTAGCGGCTAAATCCAGCCTGCCATCAAAAAACGAACCAATTTCACGGCGGATATCGAGCTTGTAGCTAAACTCATCGTTAAGCGACTCCGCCTTGCCGGAGCGCGCCTGCAGAGTCGGTGGGACCCAGTTACCCAGCTTGGTCCAATCAAAATTATTACCGTTGCGATCCAAAACCGTAATTTTGCCGGCGACACCGTCGGATATTTTTTCAAAGGACATTTTACCAACGGTGGAAGTCACATCCACCGTTGAAAAATGACCATGTTCCAAATCTTTGTAGGAGCCACGCGAACTGGATGCACTGGCCAAAGCTTTGATATCCCAACGGTTTTTGCGAAAAACGGCGCTCAGATAGCCGGTATGTGAGTTGCCGATTTTATCGCGCGAATCAATGTTCATATCGAGCGTGCTATTTGGCGTAAAAACCGCGCCGTTTTGCGACTGAGTCGCCAAAACATACGGATAACTAATTGTGCTAGTCGCATCCCAACTCTGGGGGCGCTGAATACGAAACTGCAAACGTCGCGCTGCATCTGCGGAGTTGTAAAGCGAGCCAGTGTAATTCGCCGCCAGAGTTAGGCTAGGAATTGGGCGCCAATCGACTTTTACTGCTGCCGAAAGACGATCTGAGAATCGCGGGGCGTCCGTAACGGAGATGCGCGTCATGTAAGGATTAATCAAGCTCGCCGCGCCCTGCGCATTGGTGAGAATCACGCTTTGCGCTCCACCTAATGGCCGTAAATCGACGCCCGTAACCGAGGTCGTGGCGAATTCGGGACGATAACGGCGACTCTCATTAAACTGGTTCGATGATGCTACCGTAAACGTGACGCCCAAGGTTTTGTTAACCGGCAGCGCGTAAGTGAAATCAAAGCCGGGCTGAGTCGCCCATTCTTTTTTGTTTCGAGGACCGCCTACTTTTTTGAACAACTGGGGGTCATCCGTATTCATGCTACCGTAGACCCGCCAGTTGAGACTGGGTCGAGTGTACTCAAACGCCGACTTTGAGATAAGGTTAATTGAGCCACCGACGGAATTCGCCGGCATATCCGGGGTCGGAACTTTTACTAACTCCACGCGTGAGGCGTTGTTGATCGAGAGTTGGTCCAGCCCAATCGCCCGACTTAAACTAGCCGGTGATGCGCTGGAAACGGGCACGCCATCGATGTAAATCGCCGTGTCCTCTGCACCAAAACCACGCACCGATATACCCGACGCGTCAGCCTCCGAGGTGTACGTCCCACCGTAATTGATTTCTACGCCGGGCAAAAATTTAATAAATTCGCCGATGTTACCTTCCGGAATATCGCCAAAGGCATCGGCTGAGACGACATTCTTGATGTTAACCGAGGTACGCTCTTCCTGGATTGCCAATTGTTGCGCGGTCTTGAACCGCTCACTCTCGACCACAAAAGGATTCAGCCGCACACTCGAGCCGCCAAAAACTACATCCTGCGTCGTGATTTTTCCGGCTGCAACGTTGACGGGTAAAATTTCTGGAGCCTGTCCGGTAAAAGTAGCACGCAATTGTGCAGATCCGGCCGGCACATCGAGCAAGGTGTATTCCCCGAAATCGTTAGTATAAGCTGACAATCCCGTACCTTCAACCACTACTTTGGCTTTACTGAGGTACGATCCATTGGCGGAATTTGAGATCCGGCCCTCAATCGTACCCGTAAGTTTGGTCTCAGCGTTAAGCAATATCGGTAAAGTCAAAAGCCCGGCCGCTAATACCCCAGGAAGTCCGTGAATCAGTTTATTTATAAATATTACAAACAACGTTTTATAGCCATGACGGGGTGAGTTTAACCAATACATAGGTGAGGTAAGTGTGTAAGCGATAACTAGACAAATGAAAACCTGAATTCAAAACCATGAAGGCACTAGCGGCTAATGTGTATGACAGTCCGAACCAAGCGAACTGCTTGGCCCGGCTACTTCTAGGGTTTTAGGCGCTGAGCAAAATATTCATGCATTGATTTTATAATCAGCGCAGAGGTCGGAACTTTATGACCACGAGCTTCTTGATCTAAAACGAAACGATATTCATTACCTAGATCGCACAGGCGATGCTGCAGGACGTCCATTTGATGCAGAGCATCAAGAGACTCGGAGACATTAATCGTCAGAAATAGAGGCACCCCCGGCCGGACAAAATAATCAAGCGCCCCTTTGCCCCTCCAATTATTAGTCTCAGCCAAACGCGTCCCCCAAGCTTGGGTATATCTGGTCAACATCGGGTCCTCAGGTCGCAGATTTAAATAAGTAAATCGTCCCGACATGACCACCGCCCCTTGCACGGCACTGCTCACACTCAGATATTCCGGTTGGCCGCGACCTTCAAACTCCGATCGGCCGTTCGTTGATACCAACATCAGCGCCATGCCGCTGCCCCGAGAAAAACCCACCGAGACTATGCGACCGTTTAAATCAAGTTTCTCACTTTGGGCCCGGAGCGCCCGCACCGCAGCTTTGATTTTCCAAGCACTCTCCGGCATAGCGTCCAGCCCTTTATAGGGAGCTGCGACGGGATGATCGGCCATCGCTACGGCAATGCCGTCGGTCGCAGCCCCGTCCAAAATCGTATCGCTACAAACCGAAAGTGAAGCATTACCCATCCGATTTTGATTATCGCACGAAAACTCAATTAAAGCACCAACAGGCTGATTAGGCTTGGCCGGCGCGATGATGTCCATGGCCAGAACCCTCGCTTGATCTTGATAAAATATAACATCCCGCCAGAGCCGACAACCAGACGGCACGATAAAAACGTGCGCTCCATCGATCGTACGATTACCGAGTATTTTTTTTGCCCTTAAATCGTCCCTTAGCTTACCCAAATCCTGGTTAATCCACGGCACCCTCGCTTGCGGATGAAAGGCATAATCGACGACCACGACGAGACTGCCGGCGGCCCGTGATTCAGCTATCAACACTTCATCGCTCTCCGATCCAATGCGCGGAGCGGCTATATTTTTTAAATAAAAAACCACAGAAACAGGCGCTTCGCCTGCTCTCCACGCAGGTTCAAGCAACGTTAGTTCCAGAGGAACTCCTGCGACCAAACTCGACCAGCGCTCCGCATGCGCGTTGGTGACCCATCCTGCGGTAAAAATCAAAATTGGGGCCGCCCAACGAAACATAACTTTACCAGCATCGGCTAAACACGCTGAATAAAATGACACCATCATAAGAGCCTATTGGCCGTGTAATCGAAAACCATGGTGCTTAGCGTGCTGGCAACCAAACGCTCATATCCGTGTCGCCACGGTTACCCCAAGCGAAGTAGGGAATGGCTTTAAGGCTGACTGGACAAGGCTGACGAAAAGCCGCTTCAACATAAAGCGCTCCCGCCTCACCTGTTTGCCGCTCTCGGTTGTGCGCGGAAAAGGACAAAGTCTGTAAATGCGCAGAACTTATTTTTTCACGCTGCGCGAGAAACTCCATGGGCTTGAGTAAGGAAAGCATGAGATCGCGCACGCGTACTCCCGAGGGAAGATCATTGGCTTCGATGCAATAAACGAGCGGACCGCTTTTAATCGCCACCTGATTAAGCGCCTCCTCAACCAATGCATTGGCTTCCCAAAGCGTGGGGCGAAAATCCATATTGAATTCAATAATATCACCGGCCCGCCATATACGGGCAATCTCCGCATAGGTGCCGGGAGTCAGATTGATCACCACCGGCAAGCCATTGACTCGCAAAGCAGCCGCGCCCGGTCGTAGCCACTCGGGCACACGCAGCTTGAGTCCGATCGCTCGATCTGGCGCGGCATCAACGATAAATTTTACACTACCGTTCCAAGGATAATCAGTCTCTTGGCGCAGCGTGATACGCGCGCCATCGAGCCACGTGGTGTCGAGTTTGCTCGCGGCATAAAGATGAACCCAAACCTTATCCGCCGATAGCGCATAAACGTAATTATGCGCCTCGGCGATGGTCCTTACGACGTTGGGTGGGCAACAAAAACTAGATTTGATGTTAGGTGTCCGCGTGCGGGACCAGCGCAACGGCCAATCGAAATCCCGATCTTTGCGCAACGGGTTGACGTAAAAATAATCCTTCCCATCCAGACTAATGCCCGCAAGCACGCCATTGTAGAGGGATTGCTCTAACAAATCCGCGTAACGTGCGTCAGCCGTAACGCTGAGCATGCGCCACATCCACATCGCGTACCCAATGGTGGCGCAGGTTTCGTTGTAGGCCGTGAGATTGGGGAGTTGGTAGTCGCGGCCGTAGGCTTGGTGAACCGTTTTGATGGCGGCGTGTTTCGAGTAACCGTCTGGCGAAGCCCCATCATAAAGCGCACCCGTCATGCCGGTGATATATAATTTATGTGCCGCGATGTCGGCGGAGATTTTTTCGACGGTGTCTAAAAGCGTATGATCGCCATTTTCGGCGTAAACGTCAGCGACCCCTGCATAGAGATAATTCGCGCGAACGGCGTGCCCCACGGCTTTCGTCATGACGCGAAAAGGCACCCGGTCTTGATTTTGATCACTGCCATAATCGGCCGTGACGAAGCTACGAATCTCAATGAGTTGTTGTGCGAGTTTGAGATATCTCGGCTCACGTGTGACTCGGTAAAGTTCGATCACGCCCATGTAGTGCGAGGGACAGATGGCGTTTCGGGCCAATTCGGCTGGCACCGTGGCGCAGAGTCGATCCATGTAATCGGCCGCTTTAATCGCACAGGCTAAAAGTGAAGGCTTTCCCGTAGCTCGATAATGGATACAGGCCGTCGTCATCAAATGCCCCATATTGTAAGTCTCAAAATGCTCGCGATCCTCAAATTCTTGCGCGTTCGTTGAGTTGTTGCTGGCCTGACGCTGGAGGATGATTTTGGGCGTGTGCAGATAACCATCGCCTCGCTGCGCCTGTGCGATCACGGAGATAATTTGATCAAGCTGAGCGTCGATTTTGGGATCACGCGTGACGGCGTAAATTTGTGCGAGCGCCTCGACCCATTTTAGAAAATCTCCATCATTAAAGGATGGTCCGTGCGGTTTTCCGTCGCGCCCCTGACTGAGACCAGCGGCCATCAGAAAGTTGGCCCATGCATGACTTTCATTTTGATCGTTAAAAATAGTCCAAAGGTGTGGAATCATCGTGTCGCGACACACCTCAAAACGCTCGCCCCATAAACCACCGGCCCATTTCACATCGCCGAGATCAGGCATATACATTTTGGCCGAGGGCGATTGCGAAGTATCCACCAGCGCGTTTTTTCCCGCGTATGCACTCGTCCATAATGCGCTCAAAAGAAGGATCCGAATGCACAAACGTATATCGATGATTTTAACCATTAAGAATCGTGGTTTTTATAAAATAAATTACGCGATTTCGTGGGCGAGGCGGACAGGCCATGTCGTCCGTGAAATTAAACGCATGAAGTAGGAACGTTGAAGTCAAACTCCTCGTGAGGTGGCCAAACTGCTCGAACCGATCCGCTACGGTCATATTTTATAAGTCGTTACCGCTTGGAAGCGTCAAATTTAGTAGGAGCAAGTTGCCTCATCGTGATCATTCCGTGTGGGTGGTTGCACACGGTCAATCAGTCGATTTTTTCATTGAAGCCATAAGGGTGTAGCGGCCTTGTGCGCTTGGATGGGGCACACTTGAAAGGGCCAACAACTCGCGCCCCGATGGCGTTTGCGTTGAGTCAGACTCTGACCTGCTCGACGATTTCGAGACCATAACCATCGAGGCCGACGACCTTGCGCTGGCTGCTCGAGAGCAAACGAATTTTTGACACTCCCAAAGCGCGTAATATCTGCGCACCCGTACCATAATCACGGAGCCCCATGGCGGAAGGTTGAGCCCCGGCCTTGGCCTGGAGGCGCTGCACCATGATTTCGCCCATGTTGGCTGGCTCCATGTACACTACAACCCCACGGCCCGCTTGCGCGATCGCACGCATCGAAGCCACTAACGCCGCATGACTCCGCATGCCTTTGGCTTGAAAGACATCACTTAATAAATTCTCGCTGTGCACGCGCACCAACGTGGGCTCGCTCGTGAGGTTGCCCATGACTAAGGCGAGGTGATGACGTCCATCCAATCGGCTACGAAAAACTTGGGCGGTAAATTCCCCGAATTCCGAGGGAAACGGCTGCGTACATACTGGCTCGATCAATTGCTCGCGTTGGGCGCGATACTCGATGAGTTGCTTGATCGACACCATCCGCAGACCGAATTTGCGCTTAAATTCCGTGAGCTGCGGTAAACGTTGCACCGTGCCATCGTCGTTAACAAGTTCGCACAAGACCCCGCTGGGGTGAAGTCCCGCCAGCACCGCTAAATCCACGGCCGCTTCCGTGTGACCAGCGCGCTCCAACACGCCACCGGGTCGCGAGCGCAAGGGAAACACATGGCCGGGCTGGACTAACTGATCCGCCGTAGAATTGGGGTCAGCCAGTAACCGGATCGTCCGCGTACGATCGGAGGCACTAATGCCGGTAGAAATACCTTCCGCCGCATCCACGCTGACCGTAAAATCCGTACGTTGCACCTCGCGGTTACGCGCCACCATGGGTCCAAGACCGAGTCGGCGCAGGTTTGCCTCGAGCGTAGGCACGCAGACGATGCCACTGCCATAACGGATCATCATGTTGACCGTCTCGGGTGTCGCTAACGATGCCGCCATGATGAGATCGCCTTCATTTTCGCGATCTTCGTCGTCCGTCACAATCACGAGTCGCCCAGCGGCGATATCGCGGATGGCGTCCTCAATGCGATCAAACGGATCTGGAGCTGAATCTGACATCACTTCAAACCGCCAAAGCCCAGCGTCGCTGTCAACCCACCGCCCTGAAACATCGCCCAACTACTCCGATTACGATAAACAAGAATCTAAGTATCTCACCCCAATCCCAGCCCGACGAGCCGTTTTCCGAGGTTACAACCGCGCGGGATCTAGCACGACGTGTTTGATCATTTTACGATCCCACGTGTAAGTGACATGGATCAGTCCATCCCGACTTTGAATCACGGCCGGATACGAATAACCGGCTGAACACGGCTCATGCTCCAGTGTAAGAACGTGTTTCCAGCTCATTCCATCGGCTGAGATTGCTACATCCAAAGGATAACGGTTTCCCTTGGCTTCATTGGCGCGATGACCGCTGTGATTATAAACTAAAAGCTGCCGGCCATCGGCCAGCGTAATGGCGTCCGTCCCGGAATTAGGATTGGGTAAATCAGTAGCCGTGAGCATGCTCCACGTTCGACCTTGATCCTTTGACCACGTCTGCGCGACCACGCCCTGTTTGGTGCGGCAGACCGCCTGCAGCGCGCCACGGACGTGAACCAAGATGCTCGGCTGAATCGCATCAAGATTGGGGCCTTTGTGCAAATCTGCAGTCCGTGTCCATGTAATGCCCGCATCACGTGAGAGTTCAAAATGCACCAGCCAGCCGTTACTATTTCCTTCCGTGCTGCTCGGTGAGATCCACGTGCCGTCGGCCAGTTCCAGTGGTTTATTTTTAATCGGTCCGAGAATTCCTTCTGGCAGACGGCGTGGCGGACTCCACGTTTTCCCAGAGTCGGTCGAGGTCATGACCATGCCCCACCACGAGCTGGGTGAAGGACCGACTTTATAAAACAAAAACAGCGGACCCGACTTGGGTTGAAACAAGACCGGATTCCAGGTCGGCAGACGCGGTCCGATCGGTTGAATACCGTTAGCGACTTCGCGCGCCGGCTGCCAAATACCATTTTCCTGTCGGGTGACCCAGATACCCACATCAGGGTTGCGCTCGGCCGTGCCACCGAACCACGCGGCGACCAGTTGCCCCGGCGAAATCTCTACTATCGTCGAGGCGTGACACGAAGGATAAGGGGCTCGCTCGTTGAGAAACTCACTTGAGATGACGGCCGAGGGAGCATCAGCGGCGCGCAACAAACCGAGGGACAGACACAAAAAAACCAAATCAAAAAATTTCATGATGAAGGGAGTAACGGAGAAAACGGACTTAAGTCGGCACGGCCTGAGAGGATCAACACGATGACGGGGAAATTTAAACAGCAGAAACGAAATTACCTCGGTTGAAAATCACCCGCTTCAGAAAGCCCGGAGGTTACTGCTTTGCCGGGAAATTTTTCCCGATATTCGCGAGCCATGCGGGCGATAGACGCGGCCGAGGGTTTACCACCTTTCCAGAGGCGCTCGTGTTGACGTGGCGCGAGGCTCAGGCCGCCGCGCGGCGCAAATTCGTCGCCGCGCTCGGTTCGCCACCAGTAAGTCAGATCGATCACATCGATGGTAGCTGCTCGCGTCGGATCCGCCAAGATGGCGTCTTGCACATCTTTGGGGGCGCTGAGCGCGATCAGCGGATGCAGCCCCGTCTCTCGCTCCCATTCCGCGACGACGTCGATCCAAAATTGCATGAAAGATAACGGCCCACTGTTCTCTGCGCTGAGCGTGTGGATCACGTTGGGCTCATCCGAGAGATTCGAGAGGCATTGTCGGATATAAGCCCGATGCAACTCTCGGCGAATGGGGTGCGTGACGTCGTAAAAAGCGTCGGCCATCTTGATCGTGTCGCCCGTAACCGGCGGCGGTTCGACGAAGTCGGTGGCATTGATGTTATTCACCGGCCGCCAGGGAGAATCCATCCAATGCGCAGCCGACTCGATGAGATTATGCTGGAAATACATTTCATTCACCAGAACTAGGCCGCGAGCGAGCGCTTCAGACGCGAACGTACGGAGTCGGCTAAAATACCAAAGATTATATTTTGTAAGGTCGTAACGACTCAGTCCATCCCAAGCCGTCCCTTGTCCACTGCGGGCAAAGGGTTGCTCATAAAATGGCGGATAAACGTCAGCGTCTGGGCGACGGATCAACTGGTGATCAATGCGTCGGCGATCATACCAGAGCCCATAGTGGTGACGAAAAGCCACTTGGCCGTTGCGCTCCATCGCCGTCGCAACGGCGGCAATTTCATCGGTGAGTCCGGTGCCGGTTCGCCCAGGGGCAAATCGCGTGATTGCCGCGCCGAAACCTCCTGCGCGGGCTGGTTCCAGTCGGCCCAGCCACCAGGCGGTCTCCGCCTGTTTCCCGTGCAACGGCGAGCCACCCACGGTGAGCCAACCATCAACCAATGCGAGAGTCCGTGCGGCAGAGCCTGAGGCTTTCGGCGATTGGGCCAAAGAGAGATGGGGTTGCACCGACTCGATGCGCGGGGCCGTTTCGTCGATAAAATATCGCCGCGACGCCAAAGCCGAGAGCGCGGCTTTGCCACGGCGTTCTTGCAGTTGCGCACGGTAAAGACTCACGAGCTTGGCGAATTCGTTCACCTGACTCCAAGCGCCGTCGCCGAGAAATTGCCCCCAGACGCCCACCGCCCAATTATGCGCTCCTGGAGGTTGCCGCACAATCACGACGGATGCCGAGGAATTCCATAACATCGCATTCGCAGCGGCCCAGCCTACGCCTTGGTTCCACGTTTCAAGATTATCCAGCCGCAACGATCCGCCGTCGATCTGCGCCCCATCGTATAAAACCCCGGACGCCCAACTCCCAATGGCCCCACTGAAACCCTGCGTTTCACGCGCTACGCAGTCCAAAAAAACATTCGGCCCAGCGGCGAGGTAGCCGACGGTAAAATCGTTACCGCCCCGCTCTGCCGTGCAGCGCAGAAAAAGCGTCTGCTGACCGCGCGTATGAAACGCCATGCGGCGGTATCCTCCGCGTTCCGCGACAGGCGCGAGGGCGGCGCAATCTTGCACGGTGACACGCGCGACATGAGCGCCCACCTGCACGGCGCTACTAGCGAAATGCACGGTCGTGACATCAGCCACCCACACGTCCTTAGCCGCATCGAGTTCGATCGCATTCCATGCATGGTCTTCATCGAGAACATTTGCGGCGTTAAAAGTGGATTCGCAGCGGAGATTTTCTATTCCCGCATTTTCAATGTAACCGCTCTGCGTGTAAGCCTGCACGATTGCCCCACCGTATCGGCTCTCCAACGCCACCGTGAGCGGCGCATCCAAGGTGATCTTCCGTCCGTCCACCGCCACTACCGCCCGATCCCAACGCACATTAAACGCTCCCGGCTTCCAAGTGTAAGGCTGACGTCCCGGCGCAACATCCATACCCACGGCTTGAATCCACTCCCCTGGACTCGGACGTTCGAGAGTGATGCTCATGCCCGGCGACAACCCGTGGTCCGTTTGAACTAAACTTAACGTGGACGCACCCACCGGCACGTAACTATCAGCCACCGTGAATTGCGCGCCGACGTTTTTTCGCGAATCAGTACCACCGAGTTCGATCAAAGCCCGGCGACCCGTGCCGGCTGCCACCAACACCGTGCCAGTCGGCCCTGACCCCGCACCACGCAAAACGACGCCACTCGCGCGAATTTTTAATTGGCCGGCAATCGTGTAACGCCCCGCCGTAATTTGAACAGCACCGCGAAATCCACGCGCATCCGCCGGCAAGCTGGAGACATAATCAATCGCCGCTTGCACCCATCGCTCCGCATCCCCCGACACCGGCCCAACCGTCACCCGCACCGGTACCTGCGGCCACGCCACGCCCCCTCCCGCATAGCCAGCGCTGGAAAAATCCGGCACACGATCCCCTTGCTCAGTCGAAGCGTAAATGAGTTTTCCCTCTGCCCCGACATTTACCGGCGAGGGCACTTGCTTTGCCCAGACGGCCCCCAAGCCCAGCACCAGACTGATTATAATGCGGCTAATAAAAATCATGGCAGTTGTCCCTTAATGAGGCCCAGTCGGTCGGCGCGGGCGATCTCTTTTCCGTCAGCAAAAACCTGCAACCCAGCACCTCGACCAAAATGTTGCCCGTCGGCGTCCCAGAGGATCGTCAATTCGCGTCCATGATACCTCACGCGATCCAACTTAAACCAGTTCCATTGCCCCTCAGGCAGCAGCGGATGGACTTCCACCCAATCATCGGAACGCGGCCGAAGGCCCACCACTCCCGTGATCACCAAATCGGCAAACGTGGAGTGATTGTAGTACCGGCTTCTCTCGTCCCGGCCCTTGAGCCAAGCTCCGGTCGTCTCGTCATGATATTCACCAATGTAGGGCAAACCATCATAGCGGTGAGAGCGCACGTAAGTTTGAAACGCCTCAAAATAATCCCGCCGCGCGATCACGTCCGTCGGGTAATCGCGCAAGACATTCCCCAAAGCGACGAGCGTTTGGGTCGTCGCAAACGGCCACACCGGACCATCCCATTCACATTTACCCGTCCCATGTGTACGAAAACCCGCATGACGCCGCTCGGCCGTAGTGAGTCCCATCGCTCCATGAAAACCCTGCGGATCGATCAGCTGAGCCCAAGCTGCTTCATACCCTTCCTGCGGCCGAGGCAGCCCAAAATACCAAGGGATAAAGCCAATCGCCTCGCGGGCATCGCTGAAAGAACCGTCTTCGTAGCGCACCTTAAAAAACTGCGCTTTGGCGTCCCACAACGTCGCCAACATCAGACTTTTTATACGCTCCGCCTTGTCCGTAAACTCAGTCGCTAGATCGTTGCTCCCCGCCCAACGCGCGATGGCCGCGATCGCTTGGGCATTACCAAACATATAGCTGTTAATCGTTGGGCGGATATTTTTTTTGGTGCGCGATCCACTGATGGATTCCTCCATCGCATCCCAAACGTCGTGTTGCCAAAAAAGTCCGTCCGGGCGCTGTTTTTCTTGTGTCCAATGTTGGTAATCGCGGACCAAATCGTCCAACAGCCCGATCGCGAAACGCTCATCCCCCGTGACGCACGCCCGCGTATAAACAGCGTGAGCCAGCCACTGGCTGTATTTGTGCAGATGCGCCTGGCTTTGCCCAGCCGCCCCACCGCGAAGCCAATAAAGCACCGTGTCATCCAGATATTTTGAATCTCTCAACCAGCGACCTTCCGCGAGATGGTGACCCAAAGCGCTACTCACTGGCTTAGGCTTCGTGATAAACTCCGTGAATACATACCGTCCTCCGGTGTCTAGACCGCGTCGCAAATGCTTCCGAAAAGCCCACCATCGAAAATAATAAATCTCCTCCACCGCAGCATCGGGACACTCGAACAACGGGATCGCGGCTCGCAACCATGCCCCCGACTCAGCGTTGGACACCAAATTGATCACGGGCTCATTCTCCATCGCGTTGAATCGCGCCACCGCTCGATCCAAAGGAGCAAAATTCATCGTCGACTCATGGACTTCGACCTCGGCGCGCACTGTCCCGATCATCAAAAAAAACGCATACCAACAGCTCAAGACCGCGTTCTTTTTTTTGAATCGAGCCATAGATGCGATGATTATGAGGAAAAGGAAAACCCGGAGGCGATATAACTCAGACAAGCTTCATAGCCTAAACTACGGCGAGAAATAATTCTACTCGATTCAACTCGGTTACTTCCTGAATCATAATCCTTCGTAAGACCACGACGCCCATTGCGCTCTAGGATTGCTCGATCTTAGACTACTCAAAAACCCAACTCGCCTGCTATGCGCCTCACCTTTAATTCGATCTTAATAACCCTAGGAGCGAATCTTTGCTGCGCGGCGACAACGCCCGACGCCACACCCGCACCCTTGAGTTACGTGGGCACCACCGTCGCAACCAGCGATGCGGATGGTGCGCTCCGTCCCGCTATTGGAGTGCATAATTTTCAAGTTGTCCGCGCCAATCGCACCGCATCGGAGCATCGCGATCATTTGCCCGACACCTACCTGCACCAGCCGATGCTCGCTTGGGCCCACGGCAAATTCTACCTCGAGTACCTCAGCGCCCCGCGCAACGAACACGATGCGCCCACCAGCACATCCCTCACCACTTCGGTCGATGGGCGCACGTGGGATGCGACGCGCACGATCTTTCCAGCCTTCGCCCTGCCCGACGGTTCGTCGACCATAGCGCACCAACGCATGGGCTTTTACATCGCGCCCAACGGCCGACTACTCGCCCTCGCCTTTTACGGAAAACCACCCACGCCCAACGACGGCACAGGTATCGGTCGCGCCGTGCGCGAGATTTACCCCGACGACACCTTCGGTCCCATTTATTTCATACGCCTCAACGCCAAAAATCCCTACCCCCAGTTCACTCCGCCCTACGCCCGCTACGATACCTCGCCGGATCGCGGATTCGTCATCGCCTGCGAAGCCCTGCTCGCCGATAAACTCATGACCGCCCAATGGTGGGAGGAGGATCAACTCGATGAAACTGAATTTTACACCGTTCGCGGCAAGGCGCTCTCCTATGTGACGCGCCCCGACGGCGCCACGCTTGGCATCTGGAAAAACGCCCTTGTCGCCACCACCCGCGATGCCGGACGCACCTGGTCTGAAAAACAATTTGCCCCTCAGCTCCCCAGCAACGCCTCAAAATATTGGCTGCAACGCACCCACGATTCGCGCTATGCGCTGTTTCTCAATCCAACCAATCGGCTCCGCTATCCCCTCGCTGTCATGACGAGCCCCGATGCCGCGCGCTTTGATGAACTGCTCGCCGTGCACGGTGAACTTCCCGACCAACGTTTCCCTGGCGCCTTCAAAAACCCCGGTCCCCAATACGTCCGAGGCATCGTCGAGGGCAACGGCACGCCGCCCGATTCAGCTCAAGCCACTTGGGTAACCTACAGCGTCAACAAAGAGGATATTTGGATCAGCCGTATTCCTATTCCCATTCACAGCCGGAATCCCGCGCACGTGAACGACACGTTTGATGCTATCGCCGCCTCCACCCTTCCAGATGATTGGAATATTTATAGCCCACGCTGGGCGCCCGTGCGCATCGTCGCAATCGGTGCACCCGGCAATCACGCCCTCGAACTCCGCGATGAAGACCCTTATGATTACGCCCGCGCCGTGCGCGTGTTTCCCGAGACTCACGGTTTAAAATTTTCCGTTAAGCTACTTGCCCGCCAAAATCAGGCCCGCCTCGAATTAGATTTACTCGACGCGCAAGGCGCTCGCCCCGTCCAGCTTGCCTTTGCCGAAGACGGACATCTCTGGGCGCGCCACGAAGGCATCTGGCAAGATGTCGGCCCTTACCCAGTCGACCAATGGTTGAATCTCAGCCTCGAGATCAAGCCGAGCGCCACCGCCGACACCGCCGAATTACGCATCAACGGTAAACCCGCTTTGTCCCGCGCCCTCGTGTTCAACGAACCTGTGCGCACCGTTGAACGCGTCTCATTCCGCACCGGCGCCTATCGCAATCGCGGCCTCGCCGGCAAGGAACTCATCGGCGCGGACCAAAAAGTTCCGGTCGCAGTTTTCTTGATCGATGACGTGGTGGCGACGCCAGTGCGTTAAATACTTCCAAACTCGGTTCAAGCTCCGCGCGCAACGGGCCGCGTCGGATCGGAAACCCATTCGCTCCAGGAGCCCGCGTACAATTTGGAACCCTTGAGCCCCGCGTATTCCATCGCGAAAATATTAGCGCACGCGGTGATGCCCGAGCCGCAGGAGTGTCCGACATTTTCGACCGCGCGATCTCCGATCAGCGCGATAAATTCCCGCTGCAACTCCGCCACGGGACGCAGCGTGAGATCAGAATTTAGATTAGCCTTAAAGAAACGATTCACCGCCCCAGGAATATGTCCGGCCACAGGATCCATAGGCTCGATCTCGCCGCGGAAACGCTCCCCTGCTCGGGCATCGATCAATAAACTACCACTCTTTTCGAGCCGACGCAGCACATCGCCCGCGCCCCAAACCAGGCTCGTATCTACCGTCGGCACGTTCGTCGTGACGTTCGGCTGCGCGACCGGCATCTCGGCGGTGACGGCGCGGCCTTCACTCATCCACTTCTGCCAACCCCCGTCGAGCAACGCCACCTGCTTGAAACCGATCCAACGCGCCAACCACCACAAGCGCGCGGCGTAGAGCCCTCCCGCGTCATCATAGGCGACGATCCGACTCGTTTTATTCACGCCATGCGCCGCGAGAAAAGCCGCAAATTGATCCGGCGCAGGCAAAGGGTGACGACCATTCCGACCGTTTTTTGTACCGGCGAGAGCCGCTTCAACCGGCGCAAAATGCGCTCCAACGAGGTGACTTTCTGCGTAGAGTTTGGCGCCTTTGCCATGATCCACGAGATCGTGTCGGCAATCGAAAATCACCCAGGTCGGGTCGTTGAGGTGAGACGCGAGTTCGGCGGTTGAAACGAGCATGGGACCGAAAAACTGACGGCTGTTTTCTTCCGCGTGAATCTTAATCACGCGGGCTTAATCTAGCACCCCCACGCCGGCTCGCTTATTTAAACGTGAACCCGAGCGCATCGAGTTCTTTCATATTAAACGGCGCACTCGCGAGTACTTCCTGTAATTTC
Organism: Opitutia bacterium; assembly: GCA_947449835.1. Taxonomy (GTDB): domain Bacteria; phylum Verrucomicrobiota; class Verrucomicrobiia; order Opitutales; family Opitutaceae; genus Tous-C4FEB. Next base: position 39,775 of record CANFSZ010000004.1, on the reverse strand, counting down.
GCCCACGCTGCGGACATCGTCGGCAATTCGCAGAGGGCGAGTCCGTCGTCATTGTCGTGCAGGTGGATTAACCAAGGACTGTTAACTTCGGCGTGGTGCTGGAACACGGATCCGTAAAGATAATTTCCGGGCAAACCTGGATGCGGGCCCGTGCCGGGCACCAAAAATAGCGTATGAATCGGATCTTGGGCGACCACGACGTGATCGCCGATGTGCTTCGCACGATGCTGGGAAGGTTTACCCGCGACCACCGTCCGGCGCTCGGCCGCCCGTTCACGCAGCGGTGCAGGCAACGCAGCCACGTAACGCTCAAAGATACTGAAATTATTTTCCAGCGCCGCCGGCTCGACGCGACCGGCGATCACGTCGTCGAGATTCTGCGCGTGAAACACCGGCACCGTCGCCAGCGATCGCGTGGTGACGTAGCCACCTTTGTGATTGGCACTCGCATAAACCTGATGCGTCGCGAGCAACCGTTTCAACGCATCCATATAAGAGGGCGTAGCCGGCACGGCGCCGGTCGGACTGTGCTCGATCAAATCAAGGACAGTGTGATCAAAATGAGCGTGGGGGTCTTGGGGCATGATCCCAGACTATCGTCGCAGCCGCGTAACACCAACCTTCTTATCAGCTAATCCTCGACGTGATGCCGATGCCGGAAAGGCGTCTGCCCCTGAGTGCGGTTTTTCCAACCGGGTTTGCTCGCGAGCGCACTCGGTTTTTTTCGCGCCGGCACACTCGCCGCCTTCTCGCCCTTCAACTTAAGATAGCTCTCAAAACGTTGTAGTACCAAATCACCAGCGGCGATGCTCGCGCGCACCGCGCAACCCGGTTCGTTACCGTGGCTGCAATTACCAAATTTACATCGCGCAGCCAGAGCCGCGATATCAGCGAAGGCATCTTCCACGCCGTCCTCCACGCCCCAAAGCTGCAATTCCCTCATACCGGGCGTGTCGATCACCAGTGCGCCCGTCGGCGTCTGCACAAGCTCGCGCCGCGTCGTAGTATGCCGGCCTTTGCTGTCTTTCTCGCGGACTTCACCGGTCGGCAAAGCCTCCGGATCGCGCACCAATAAATTAATGAGGCTCGATTTTCCCACGCCAGAGGAGCCGATGAACGCCAACGTGCGCCCCGGCTGCGCGTAGACTGAGGTCAGCGCCTTTAAGCCCTTCCGCGTCTCCGAGCTCGTGATCAGCACGGGCACGCCGGGCACCAGCGCTTCGATCTCGCGGCGCACGACTTCGGCATCAGCGCACACGTCAGATTTATTCAAAACAATCACCGCCTCGGCTCCGCTTTCCTTCGCCGCCACCAAAAAACGCTGAATGCGTTTCGGGTTAAAATTTTGATCAAGCCCGCTCACCAAAAAAACCGTGTCGATATTCGCGGCCACGATTTGTTCGATTTCTTCTGAGCCTGACGCACGCCGCGAAAACTTCGTGCGCCGCGGCAACACCGCATGGATGTCCGCGCGCGCCTCGCCGGGGCGCCGACGAACTGCGACCCAATCGCCCACCGCCGGAAATTGCTCCGCTTTCTTGGCCACGTGAAAAAAACCACCGCCACATTCTCCCAGCACTTCACCGTCCGCCGTGTGCACCGCGTAAAAATTCCGCCGCAACTCGCACACCACGCGCGCCGGCTCCAGCCCCGCCGCCCCGTGCGGGGCAAAGGCGAGGGCTAGGGCATCGTGCCAGCCGAGTTCAACGAGAGTCATGCCCGCACTTTAACAGAACGTCCGCGCCCGACGCCAGCGCGCAGCGAAAAATTTCTAATCCTGTCCCGCGAACTCAGGTTGCGGCTTGAGCTTACACGCGGACCTTTGTCCCCTCGCCCGTGCCCAACGCCTCCCGCGAAGTCCGTCCCAGTCAAAAACCCGGTTACGTGATCAACGAACACGCGGTACTCGAGCCCGTGCCCGCCGGTTGGATCCTACTGCCACCCGGCGACTCCGCCCTCAGCCGCCGCATCAAGGCGGACGGCCCCACGTGGACCATGTTCGAGTTGAAAGGCCGCAAGCGCTTCTCCCGTGGGATTTGGGCACCGGCGCATCGTATCGAAGCCCTGCGGGCCGAACTCCTGGACGAGCGCGCCGATCCGGCTCATCAACGCAAACTCGACTCCGCCCGCGCTCGCCGCGCCGTCGCCCAAACTGACTACGTCGAAGACTTCCGCGCCGCCGTATTAACGTTTCTCGCCTTCCATCCCGCGCATGTCGGCGACGCCCAACTTCTCTCCGAACTTATCGCTGCGCACGCCACCCCCGTAGGCAGCGGCACGGTCGCCCGCACCGAGCGCATTCCCATCCCAGAGCGGGCCGAAGCCGCCACCATCGCGTGGCTCCGTCATCAAACGACCGGCTACGATCAGATGCGCATCCCCCTAATCAAGGGCCGTCGCCGCGAGGTCCGACGCCTCCTCGCCCAACGTTCTCACCAACTACTCCGACTTTACCGCGAAGGCCGTCCCGTTGACGTTAAACTTTGCCCCTTACAAGCCGCCCTGCGCGCCGCTCGGCCCGCACCTGCCACAACCTTCTCTCCCTCGCAGGCTCTGCTTTTTTAAAATCGTTCCATATTCATCATGCCAAATACCCCACCCAATAATTCCACGCGTCGGCATTTTCTTTGCGCCTCGGCCGCCACCGTAGGTACCGCGCTTTTGCCGCCATCGCTTCGCGGAGTCGAAGCTGGTCCTCAAAAGCCGGCGCCACGCAATGCCTTCAGCTACCGTTTCAACATCGGTGACATCGAGGCCTATTCCATCAGCGACGGTAGCATGCTCCTCCGAGAAGGCCTCGATCTCATGTGGCCCGAAGCCGCCCGACATACGATGCGCGACGATCTCATCGCTCGGGGGGAACGCACCGATGCGCTCCCGCTCTACGTCAATATCCTGCTGCTCAAAATCGGCCGCGAGCTGGTGATTTTCGACGGCGGTTTTGGCCCCGGAAAAAATCCTGAGCGTGGCTGGGTAGCGACGGCGCTCGCCGAACTGGGCTTGGCGCCGGCGCAGATCACGCACGCTTTTCTCAGCCACGCGCACGCCGATCACATCGGTGGCTTTGTCACCGGCAACCGCGCCGTCTTCCCAAATGCGGCGGTCTATTGCTTACGCGAAGAAGTTGATTTCTGGCGCTCGCCTACGCCCGATTTTTCCCGCTCCAAACGAGCCAAGGGTCCACTCCCCGGCATGATCAAAGATGCGCGTGAAAAATTCGACGTCCTTCAACCCAACCTGCAATTTCTCCGTGACGGCGACTCCGTCCTCCGCGGAGCCGTCACCTTGCTGGCCGCCCCCGGGCACACGTCCGGCCATGCAATTTTTCGTATTAAATCTGGCCGCGACTCGCTCCTGCATTTCATGGATGTCGCGCACCACCATACCTTGATGTTCACCGATCCGACGTGGGGCATTGCCTATGATCACGAACCGGCTCAAGCGATCCACACGCGCCAAAAACTCTTTACCGAGCTCGCCCACACGCACGAACGCGCCTACGGTTTCCACCTTCCTTGGCCCGGCCTCGGGCGCATCGCTCAGAACGAACGCGGCTTTAGCTGGCAAGGCGAGCGCTGGAGCTGGGGCCTATAACTTCAGCGTCGCCAAACGCAGCTCCAGCCGACGTCGTTGCGCGCGGCGCGGTTGCCCGCGCTTTAATCATGACGCCTTTCACGACTTTACTCACCCATCCCGGCAGCGCCCATAAAGACGAGTTCCTCGCCTGCTGTGTCCTGCTCGCTCTGCATCCCGTGCCCATCGTTCGGCGCGAACCCAGCGCCGCCGATCTGAACGATCCGAAGATCGCCGTCGTCGATGTCGGCCACGAACACGATCCCGCACGAAATAACTTCGATCACCACCAACTCCCCAAAGATCACGCGCCCACCTGCTCCCTTTCGCTCGTGTTGCAACACCTCGGGATCTACGCCGACGCTCGCCAATTCTGTGAATGGCTCGAGCCCGCCGAGTGGTTCGATTGCCGCGGCCCTATCAGTACGGCCAAGTTTCTCGGCGTCGACCGCAACGCCCTTCCCAAACTCAACTCCCCGATCGACATCACCTTGCTCCGCCGCTTCGCCCTCGCCGATCGCATCGAACCCACCGCTCCGCTCTGGGCGATTATGCGCATGATCGGGGAGGACCTTTTGGACTACGTCCGCACGCTACGCACGCGACTCGATTTCATCGCGCAACACGCCCAAGTCTGGGAACTCGTACTGGGCGGCGAGCCTGCGCAGATTCTTTTTCTGCCGCGCACCGATCCGCTGCCGGACGAGCCTTCGATGGGACTCGAACGCTTCATTGAGGCCCAAAATCTCGCCGGCAAGATCGTCGGCACCGTCGCCCCCGATCGCCGCAGCACCGGCTACGGTTTATCCCGGTTTCAAGATAATCCGCGGCTCGATTTCACGCGCATCGCAGACGCGCCGGGCGTGCATTTCGCGCACGCGCGAGGCTTCGTAGCCAAAACGTCGCTCACCGATCACGCGCACCTTAAAGCCCTGCTCGTGCGCGCCGGCGGGTGATCAACCCACTGCAAATCAGGGAAACCACGCGAGTAACCCCGCGCTCACCAAGGCGTGGCCTTTTTCGTTGGGATGGTTGCGTTGCGACATTAGCGTCTCCGTGACTCCGCCGGCCGCTGCGTGCCGCTGAAACGCGGCATAACTATCCACCAACGCGACCTGATATTCCCGCGCGAGCCCGCGAATTTGCTCAGCGTGCAAAGCCAATTTATCGGCGGGATCGGACCATTTGGCGGCTGTGTCGGGCGTGGGCGTGAGCAAGATGACTTTAGCGCCGCCAGCCTTCGCGCGCTCGATCATCGCCCGCCACGCGCGCGCCGCCCGCTCGAGGCCCATGCCGCGGTCGTTGAGACCGTAATCGATCGTGACGACATCAGGACGCAGGCTCATAACATCGCGTTCAAAACGCAGCAGCCCTTTTTCGGAATCCTCGCCGCCGATGGCCGTCACGACGACGTTGATGACCGCGTGCGGATATTTTTCGGCAAGCCCAGCGCGAAGGAGATGCGGATACGACCCGAGCGAGTTAACCACGGGCGTTTTAAAATAACCCGCTGGCACGCTGTGCCCGTGGCAGACAATCATGACCGCACGATTTTTCGGCCAGTCGACGCGACTCACCGCGGCCACATCCGCAAGATAGTTTGCCGGATCGACCGGTGCCGAAGAGCTCGGAGAACTGGGCTCGACGGCCCATGTTTCGACGACCAACAGGAGCCAAAAAAACATTTTTTTCTTCATAGGGTGCTCCACCCAAACTCGGGCTGCGGCATTCGTCGATCCGCAACTAGCCCTTGCCCCCGCGCAAAAAATAAAAACTCATAGGCCTCCGCCTATTTTACCCATGACCGAACTCCCCGACTGCCTCTATTGCCGCAAAGATCAACGCCTCCAAGATCTCATGATCGAGATCGGGCCGATGCAGGTCTCCACGCTTTATCTTTTCAAAGAGCAAACGTACCGCGGCCGCTGCGTCGTCGCCTACCGCGCGCACGTCAACGAGCTCTTCGAGTTGCCGCCGTCCGAACTCACGCTCTTCACCCAAGACGTCGCCCGCGCCGCCAAGGCGATGAAGGCCGCCTTCAATCCCGCTAAAATAAACTACGGCGCCTATTCTGATAAACTGCCGCATCTGCACATGCATCTCGTGCCGAAGTACGTCGATGGCCCGAGTTGGGGCGCGCCATTCGCCATGATGCCTGAGCCGAAACAACTTCTTTCCGCAGTAGATTACGCCGATCTTATCGCGCGGCTGCGTCCGCACCTCGCTTAAGTTTTCAAACGCGCCTCGCTCAGGCCATAGGACCGGCGAGTCGCGCGCGAATACATCGCGGATACAAAATTCAAGATGCCGCAGCTGCCGCGGTTTCAACCGCGGGTTTTGTCGGAGGCACTTTTTTATCGGCGACGTAAATCATGTACGTCGTGCTTTTAGCGGTCGCGTGTTTTTTAACCGGGGTAGGTTTTACATCGAATCCACTATTAGAGAGACGACTTTCAAACGCTTTGTCCGCGCCAGACGACCAAATGGCAACTCGTCCGCCGGGCTTGAGCGCCTGTCCGATGCGCGCGATACCGCGCAGATCGTAGACCTTGGCGTTGCTGGACTGGACCATGGCCGAGGGGCCGTTATCGATATCGAGCAAGATCGCATCGTACGGCTGGTTCGCGGAGCGGGCGATGATCGAGCGCACGTCTTCGTTGAGAATTTTCACGCGCGGATCGTTGAGCAACGCGCCGTTGAGTCCGTTCATGTGCGTGCGATTCCAATCGATGACCGCAGACACCAACTCGGCGACATGCACCGTGGCGTGCGCACCGACTTTGGCCAAAACGCCTTGCAACGTGTAACCCAGGCCGAGTCCGCCGATGAGAATACGCGCCGGGGCCGAGCGCGTGATTTCCGCCGTAGCGAGTTCGCCCAATGCGACCTCCGAAGCCGTCGCGGCGGAGTTCATGAGCTCCTTGCCGTTGACGCGAATACTGAAGCGTCCGTCGTGGGAATGCAGAGTGAGGCGAGCGCCTTCGCGCGTGTGCGCTTCGGCCAGAATGATTTGCGGTTTCATGCGTCTGGATAGGACCATGGCAGGATCAGCGCCAGAAGCCACGCCGAACCTTACGAAAATTTTACCTATGGTTTCGCCGCGGTTTAGTTTAACGTTTCGTTTCATTCCACGATGCCTGAGTTCATCAATATTTCTGTCTATAAATTTGCGCCCTTAACCGGCCTGCCTGAACTCCGCGTCCAGCTGCTCCAACTCACAAAGGCCCAGTGTCTGCGCGGGACGATTTTATTGAGCTCGGAGGGGATCAACTTGTTTGTCGCGGGCAATCGTACGCAGATCGATGTGCTGCTCGCCGCTCTCCGCGTCGTCCCCGGTTTAGGTGATCTTACACCGAAAGAGAGTTTGAGCGAAGAGCAGCCGTTCAATCGCATGTTGGTGAAGATCAAAAAGGAAATCATCGCCTTCGGCGTTGAGGGCCTTGATCCCGCCGGTCGCCCGACCCCCAAGCTCCCGGCCCGCACGCTCAAACAATGGCTCGATGAGGGCCGCCCCGTCACCTTGCTCGACACCCGCAACGATTACGAAGTGCGCATGGGCACGTTCCGCGGTGCGCGTCCCGCGGGCATCGACCATTTTCGAGATTTTCCTGCGGCTGTCGCCCGCCTGCCCGCTACGTTAAAAAATCAACCGATTGTGATGTTTTGCACCGGAGGCATTCGGTGCGAAAAAGCCGGTCCGTACATGGAGCGCGAGGGTTTCACCAACGTGCACCAACTCGACGGCGGCATCTTGAAGTACTTCGAAGAGTGCGGCGACGCTCATTACGACGGGGAATGTTTCGTATTTGATCGGCGGGTCGGCGTGGACCCGCAACTGCGAGAGACGAAAACGGTCATGTGCTTTAATTGCCAGATGCCGCTGACGCCCGCCGAACAACAACACCACCACTACGTCGCGGACAAAACCTGCCCCCACTGTTTTCACGGCAAACCCCAAAAAATCTCCGGGTTTGCACCGGAACTTTAAGAGCCGCCCGCCGGCCCACCTCTCACGAGGCCTAGGCAGACTAAGGCGCCCTTAAATATTTCCGCGTTACCTTTCCGTGAACGCTACGTCATTTGCAAGACGACCATCGACCGCGTGAGCGAATAATTTTAGTTCACTCGCCGGCCAAAACCCTCCTCTCTCATTTTCCCCTAAGCCCCCTTCCACGTATGTCCAAAGCGCGCAGCACCAGCGGTCTCATCATCACCCTCACCCTTATTGCCGGCGTCAGCATCGGCTCATGGTTTTATTTCCGCAGCAGCGGTGAAAAGACCCCCGAGTTTAGCAGCACCAAGGTTTCTCGCGGTGACGTCCAACAAGTCGTAACCGCCACGGGCGGCCTCGAAGCGGTTACCAGCGTCGATGTTTCCTCCCAGATCTCTGGGCTCATTGTCGAAATCAACGTGGACTATAACTCTGCCGTAAAAAAAGGTCAGGTCCTCGCCAAACTCGACGCTGCGACCTATGAGTCACGCCTCAGTTCGGCCAAGGCCCAACTCGCGAATACGACGGCCAATTTCAATCTCATCCGCCTCAACACCGAGCGCACCCGCGGACTGCGCGCCCAGAACCTCGTTTCTCAAGCCGAGCTCGATCAAGCCGAGGCCCAACTCGCCCAATCCCAAGCCCAGATGCTCATCCAGCAAGCCGCCGTCGACACCGCAAAAGTCGACCTCGCCCGCTGCACCATCTACTCGCCCATCGACGGCATCGTGATCGACCGCATCGCACTCGTCGGCAAGACGGTGTCCGCCAGCACCAGCGCCCCGACCCTTTTCACCATCGCTAACGATCTTTCCCAGATGCAAATCAGCGCCGCCGTAGCCGAAGCCGATATCGGCAACATCGAGGACAAACAAAACGTCAACTTCACCGTCGACGCCTACCCCAGCCGCCAATTCCGCGGACGCATTTCCCAGATCCGCAACGCCCCCAAGACGCAGTCCAACGTCGTCACGTACGAGACCATCATCGACGTCCGCAATGATGACTTGAAGCTCAAACCCGGCATGACGGCCAACGTTTCCATCATCATCGCCCAACGGACCAGCACCCTCAAAGTCAGCAACAGCGCCCTCCGCGTGCGCATCCCCGAAAACCTTCTGCCTCCCCCCGCGCCCGTTGCCCCCGCCGGCAAAACCGCCGATGGTAAAGCCGCTCCCGGTGCCAACGCCAAAGCGGAAGCGCCCAAACCCCTCACCGACGAACAACGCCGCACTGCTATGCGCGAGATCATGCGCGAAGTCGGTTTCTCCTTTGGCGCCGGCGGCCCCCCCTCGGCCGACGTGATTGCCAAAATGGAAGCTCTCGCGAAAGAACGCGGCCTCGACCTCGACTTCAGTCGCATGAGCGGCGGCGGCCGCGGTGGTGGTGGCAATCGCGGAGCCAATACACCAGCATCCAACGCACCCGTCACCCGGACTCTCTACAAACTCGTCGGTACCGATCCGAAGACGCAAAAACCCGAACCCGTCCAAGTCAAACTCGGCATCTCCGATGGTATTTCCACGGAGATCATAGAGGGCGTGGCCGAAGGCGATCTCCTCATCACCAGCGTATCGATTCCAGGCGTCACCCCCGCCTCAGCGCCCCAAGCCGGCGCGCCCAGCGCACTGACTGGCGGCAACCGCGGCTTCGGCGGCGGTGGAGGTAGCCCTGGTGGTGGCCGTGGCCGTTAAAAAACCTTCTCTCCAAATCTCAGACCACCGCTCATGCCGCCCGTTGTAAAAATCGAGGACATCCATAAAATCTACGATTCCGGTGAAGTCCCCGTGCACGCCGTGCGCGGTGTCACGCTTGAGATCGAACGCGGCGATTTCGTGGCGCTCATGGGCGCCAGCGGCTCGGGCAAATCGACGTTGATGAATCTGCTCGGTTGCCTTGATCGCCCCACGCGCGGCCGCTACCTGCTCGACGGCATTGACGTCTCCCAACTCGACCGCAACGCCCTCGCCGATATCCGTAATCAGAAACTCGGCTTCGTCTTCCAAGGCTTCAACCTGCTCGCCCGCACCACCGCCCTTGAGAACGTCGAGCTTCCCATGCTCTACGGCGCGCGCAAATTTACGACCAAGCAAATCCGAGAACGAGCCATGCATTGCCTCGATATCGTCGGCCTTTCCCCACGCTTCGATCATTTCCCCAGCCAGCTCTCCGGCGGCCAGCAACAACGCGTTGCCATCGCCCGCGCCCTCGTCAACGAACCCCAAGTCCTTCTTGCCGACGAACCGACCGGCAACCTCGACACACGCACCTCGGCCGAAGTCATGGGCGTCTTCCAAAAACTCAACGACGAGGGCATCACCATCGTCATGGTCACCCACGAGCTCGACATCGCGCATTTCTGCAAACGCAACCTCATCCTCCGCGACGGCGTGATGGTCCGCGACGAAGCCGTGTCCAATCGCTCCTTCGCCGCGTCGGAACTCGAGAAACTTAGCTCCGCCGAGGCCGCGGCCAAACTGACCGGCGCTAAATCCTAAACCCCGCGCGCCCTCCCGCTCGCACCCACTTTTTCAACATGCGCTTCGGCTCCATTATCAAAGTCGCTCTCCGCGCCCTCATGCGCAATACCATGCGCTCCATCCTCACCGCGCTTGGCATTATTATCGGGGTCGGCGCCGTCATCGCGATGGTGAGCATAGGCAACGGCGCCAAAGCCCAAGTCGAAGCCCAAGTCGCCAGCCTCGGCCAAAACGTCATCACAGTATTTTCCGGTAGCATGAGCTCCGGCGGCATGCGCGGTGGCTGGGGCAGTTCACCTTCGCTCACGATCGAGGACGCTGAAGCCATCGAACGCGAAGTCACAGGTATCGTCGGCGTCAGCCCCGAAGTTCGCGATCGCAACCAAGTCCTCGCCAACGGCCTCAATTGGAACACTTCCGTCAACGGCGAATCCCCCGACTACCCCGACATCCGCTCTTGGAAAATTTCCAGCGGAGCGATGTTTTCGGATCAAGACGTCCGTTCCGTGGCCAAAGTCTGCGTCATCGGCAAAACCGTCGCCGATCAACTCTTCGCCAATAGCGATCCCGTCGGACAGACCCTGCGCATTCGAAACATCCCGTTCAAAGTCCTCGGCGTGCTCGACTCCAAAGGGTTCAACCTCTTCGGCCAAGACCAGGACGACGCCGTGCTCGTGCCCTACACCAGCCACATGAAGCGGCTCTCCCGCCGCTCTTACATTAGCTCAATTTTGATCCAAGCCGCCAGCGCCGACGTCATCGACAAGGTCCAGAAAGACATCACCGAAGTCCTCACCCAACGCCGTAAAGGCCGCGAACCCGATTTCACTGTCCGCAACCAAGTCGAGCTCGCCCAGACGGCAACCGCTACGACTCAAACGATGACCCTTCTCCTCGCGGCGATCGCCAGCGTTTCCCTATTGGTCGGCGGCATCGGTATCATGAACATCATGCTCGTCTCGGTCACCGAGCGCACCCGCGAGATCGGCATCCGTCTCGCCATCGGCGCTCACGGCAGTGACGTGCTCATGCAGTTCCTCATCGAGGCCACCATCCTGAGTTCACTCGGCGGCGTGATCGGCATTCTCCTCGGCATCGGCTCGTCCCAACTCGTTTCTCACCTCAACGGCTGGCCCGTCCTGGTTTCCACCGCTTCGGTCGTGATCGCTTTCGTCTTCAGCGCGGCGGTCGGCATGTTCTTCGGCTTTTACCCCGCCCGCAAAGCCGCGCAACTCGATCCGATCGACGCCCTGCGTTACGAATAAATGCCGCGTAGCAGCGTGCGCTTGAAATTTTTTTCTGCGCGCCCAGTCCTTGAGTCGATGCATCTTCGCCTCCGCGCCTCCATCGTCACGATTCTTTTGTTACTGTCGCCCTTTAGCGCACACGCTGGCGCGCTCGAAGACGCCGTAGCGCTCTACGAGCAAAAACGTTATCCCGAGGCCCGCCTCGCCCTGGAGAAAATCACCGCGCACGAACCGACCAATGCCGCCGCTTGCTATCACCTGGGTCTGACCTTGCGCCAACGCGCCGACGACCGCGCGATCGAAGACGCCTTGCCTTGGCTCGCCAAAGCAACCGAGCTCGCGCCCAAAAACGCCACCTACCTCACCTTATTCGGCATCACCTCCATGCAAACGGCGGGTAAAACGCGCTCCGTCTCCGCCGCCACTCGCGGCCGCGACGCCATTAGCCGCGCCATCGAACTCGAGCCCGACAACCTCGATGCCCGCGAGGCTCTCCTTCAATTTTACGCCAGCGCACCGTGGCCCATCGGCAGCCGCACCAAAGCAAAAGAACAAGCCGAAGCCATCGCCCAGCGTAATCCCACGCGCGGTCTTTTCGCTCACGTGATGATAAAAACCAGCGAAAAAAAATACGACGAAGCCATCGCCCTTTGCGAAAAATCGCTCGAGCAAAATCCCGATTTTTATCCCGCCCTCGCCGAACTCGGGCGCCTGACCGTCGCCAGCGGCGCGAAACTCGAGCGCGGTCTCACCGCCCTGCGACGCTGCCTCGAACTTGAACCTACCCTAGGCCAAGCCGCCCACTCTCTCATCCACTATCGCATCGGCACGCTCCACCTCAAACTCAACGACAAGAGCGCTGCGCGGGCCGCGTTTTCCTCCGCTCTACAACTGGATCCACAACTCAAACGCGCCTCTGACGCCCTCGCCAAACTCGATTCTTAGTCCATCGTGGATGTTCATGCCGCCCACCACGCCAGCCCCTCGCGCCCGATTTATCGCGCTCCTCGCCGAAAACATCACGCGCGGCACCTTCGAAAAACTCACCCTCGGCAAACCCCGGCAACCCGCCGCTGACCCCACGCTGCAAAACGTCTTCGTTCGTCCCATCACGCTTAAAAGCGGACTGCACCTCACCTTCGTCTGGCGCCACACCACCCGCGACCTCACCAAAAACTTCCCCACTGCCGAAGCCGTCACCCAAATCGAAATCCTGCTCGGCCCCACGTTTCTAGACGCCCATCTGTTTACCACTACCTCGACGGCGCAACTCGAGACCCGCCCCGACAACACGGCCCGCCTACGCGTAAAGAACGTCGTCGCACCGCAGATTTCCGACCTTACCTCCGTCGCGGTCCCCGCCACACACGACCAACCCAAACACCATCCCATCGCGGCCGCAGCTGCGTGGCTCCGCACCCTAGGAGTTACAAATGAACGCGGCCAACCCCGCGAGGGCATGGCGGATAAATTCCGTCAGATCCAAAAATTTTCCGAGATCCTGTCCCATCATCTAGCCGAAAATTTTCCCGCTGAAACAACCGCCGCGGCGACCGAACCTATCCGCATTATCGACATGGGCTCCGGCAAAGGCTACCTAACCTTCGCCCTCGCCGCGCTCCTCGCTCCGCGCGCACACGTCACCGGCATTGAGGCGCGGACCGAGCTCGTCGCATTCTGCAACCGCACGGCCGCCGCGCACGATCTCAGCGATCACCTAACGTTTATCCCCGGCGCCATAAATGAAACTCCCGTCGCCGCCTGCGACGTCCTCATCGCCCTACACGCTTGCGACACCGCCACCGACGACGCACTCGCCCAAGGCATCTCCGCCGGCGCTCGTCTGCTCGTCGTTTCGCCCTGTTGCCAAAAGGAAATTCGTGCCCAACTCGTCGCACCAGCGATTCTCGCCGATGCCCTGCGCCACGGCATCTTCCAAGAACGCCAAGCTGAATTCGTCACCGACGCCCTCCGCGCCCAAATCCTCGAATGGGCCGGCTACAAAACCAAAGTCTTTGAATTTATCTCCACCGAGCACACCGCGAAAAATCTCCTGATCATCGCCCAGCGCACCGCGCCCCGTGGTCAACCCGATGATGCTCGCGCCCAACGCATCCGCGCCTTCGCCGCTTTCTACGGCGTCCGCCACCAACGTCTAGCCGCGCAACTCGATTTCTCGCTCTGATTCCAGCCCGTTATGTCGTCGCTTCGTCTCTCACTTTGGATTGTATTTCTAGCCCTACTCCACGGCCCGCTCGTCGCCCAGACGACGTTGCTGCCCTTCACCCTGGAAGACCCGCAAGGCCTCTGGCGGCTCGCGCCGAGCGAACGCGAACTCACAAAAGGCATTCGCCTCGTTGCCCGCATCGCCCCGCAAAACGGCCCCGTGCGTCTGCTCATTTTTAACTACACCGCACCGCTCGGCGTCCCACGCACCCTCGCAGAGTTTACCGATCTCATCCGCGGCGAAATCATCGTGCTGCCCATCAGTCACCTCACTTCAAACCGCGAAAATCATTTGGATCATGATGGTTTAAACCAACATTTCGAATGCGTGAGCGAAGGGGCCTCCATCCGTTGCTCCCTTTTTGTCTACGCCGACGATCGAGATTTCTGGGCTTTTCTCGAAGTCACTCCGCCCAACTCCACAACAGACTCCCCGTTTCAGGCGCTTAAAAAAGCCAAACCCGCGCCCGCCGGCGCCGTCGCCCTCCAACCGTTTCGCGTCCACGAAGACGCCATCACGAGCTTCCCCATCAGCCTGCGCGTCGCGCGCAATCCCCAAAGCGACAGCGTCTCCCACCTCGTCGTAACCGAAGTCCCGCCCAATTCCAGCACCGAACTCGCCGGCGTTAAGGAGGGCGACGAAATTCTTTCCCTCGATAATCGCGCCATCACGACCTTCAAAGGCGCGATCAGCCGCCAAAGCGAACTGGGTAAATTGCTCATTGATCGCCGCCCCGGCGCTACGCTCGAAATCGAAATCATCTCTCGCGGTGAGACCCAGCCTCGACGCGTGACCCTCGTCGCGGGCCAACCCTCGAACTTTCTCCGCCGTTGGTAGCGGCCGCCTTCATTTCATGACTTGGTCCCAACTCGACTGGAACGCCCTAGATCGTTTGCGCGCCGGATTTCTCACCGGCTCCGCTGCCGCGGGCCCCTATTGGCAAAGCCCTTCCGATCTCGCGAGCTACGATTTCACCTACGGCACCCGCATCGGCTGGAAATGGGACGCCGTCCTCGCCGAAATCCGACTGCGCCATTGGCGCCCGAGCGCCCGCACCGTCCTCGACTGGGGTTGCGGCAGCGGTGTGGCCGCTCGGCGCGTGCTCGCCGCGTTCGGTGGCAGCGATCATTTCAAACAACTCCACGTTTGGGATCATTCGCCGCTCGCCGTTGATTTCTCCGTTGGCGCCGCGCAAACCGAATTTCCCCAACTCAACGTCGCAGCCGCGCCAGCCGAAATGCTGCAAGGCGACGCGCCCATCGGCCTGCTCGTCATCAGCCACGTTCTGAATGAACTCAATCCCACCGCTCGCGCCCAACTCGATGGGTTGATCACTCGCGCCTCCGCCGTCCTTTGGGTCGAACCTGGCACCCACGACGTCAGCCGCCAACTCGGCGCCGTCCGCGAAACCCTTCGCGCCACATTCAACGTGATCGCGCCTTGTACGCACGCCGGCGCCTGCGGCATATTTCAAGCCGAACATGCGCGAGATTGGTGCCACTTCTTCGCGCCGCCGCCTTCCGAAATTTTTGCCACCCCCGAATGGGTGAAATTTGGCCAACGCGCCGGCATCGACCTCCGCAGCCTCCCGTACGCCTTTTTCGCCCTCGACCGCATGCCCGCGCCAACCGCGCCGGACGAACTTTCGCGCATCATCGGTCGCCCGGAACACTTCAAGCCCTACGCCCGGTTCCTCAATTGTGACGCGAGCGGCCTCAACGAACTCGAGCTCCTCAAGCGCTCCGACCCCGCGCTCTACAAACAACTCGACCGCGCCAAAGGCCCGCTCGTTTACCGTTGGAGCCGCGCAGGTGATAAAGTTCATGGCGGAGAACCGCTCACATAATCTCATTTTCCGTTCCGCGTTTTTTCTCTCGCCCAACCCGCATAATCTTTCTCGCTAGCACCATGATTTTCCCGCGTCTCGCCCTGATCACCATTGCCTTAGTCGC
The DNA here is from genome assembly GCA_947449835.1 of Opitutia bacterium. Lineage (GTDB taxonomy): Bacteria > Verrucomicrobiota > Verrucomicrobiia > Opitutales > Opitutaceae > Tous-C4FEB. Next base: position 24,305 of record CANFSZ010000004.1, on the reverse strand, counting down.
GCCACTCGCTGCCGCCACCCGCGCCAAACCGACCCGGCCTGAAGCCAGCGACCTCGGCTCATACAAAGGCGCCATCGTCATCGACGCCGCCACCGGCAAGGCTCTGTTTGAAAACAACCCCGACGTCGTCACCCCGCCCGCGAGCATGACCAAGCTCATGACGTTCGCCGTACTCTTCGACAAACTCGCCGATAAAACCATCACCCTCAGCACCCCCGTCACTGCCGACGCCGCCGACGCCAAGATGGGTGGCACCCAAGTTTTCCTAAAAGAAAAGGAAGTCTTCTCCGTCGAGGAATTGCTTTATGCCATGATGATTCAGTCGGCCAACGACGCCGCACACGCCCTCGCTCGCGCCTCCGCCGGCTCCGTCGAAGGCTTTGTTGAATTGATGAACGCCAAAGCCCGCGCCCTCGGCATGAACCATACGACGTTCCGCTCACCGCACGGACTTCCGCCGACCAGTCGTCGCATCGCCGATGGCGATCTCACCACCCCGCGCGATTTCGCGCTCTTGTGCACGTACCTGCTGCAAAAAACCGACGTCCTCACGTACACTTCCGTCCGTAAACGCGACTTCGGCTCCTCCCGTCCCGGCGGCCCACAACACATGGAGAATCACAATAAACTCCTCGGCAAAGTGAATGGCGTCGATGGCCTGAAAACCGGCTACACGGTGGGCGCCGGCTATTGCCTCAGTGCGACGGCACTCCGCAACGGCAAACGCATCATTGTCGTAATCATGGGCTCATTCGGAAAAAACGGTGAAATCGACAAAGGCCATTCGCGTGACCTCAAAACCGCTGATCTGATTGAAAAAGGCTTCGCCGCCATCCCTGCCGATTCAGCGCCCTTCATCGCCACACCCAGTGCAAGTAACGCAGCTAGCACAGGTGACTCCAATTTAAGCGCTGCCCCGCTTTCTAGCGCCGAGAAAAAATCGACCGCGCCCAACGAAACTGTGATCAAATTCTCGCTGCCGCCGACGAGAAAATAAATCGCAACCGCGGCTCAATGCTCGTGCTTCAAAACGAGCATCAGTACCCCCAGCACGGTAAAGATGGCCCCGAGCAAGGCTGCCTCATAGCGCTCGAATTGTTTCACTTCGAAGCGCTCGAGTCCTAGCAAGGTCAGCCACGTGAAAAGCATCATCCCGAGCAAAGTTGCCACCGCCAGAATTCCGCTGAGGACGAAAAAACCGCGCCAGCCAAATTGCACGCCGGAGAGATAAACCGGCAAAAACCCTTCGCACGGCGAAAGCGTCAGCATCACGAACAGACCGCTGATCGCCGCCCAATCACCCGCTTTGCTTGAGGCCAGCGGACTTTCTTTCAGCTCTACGTCCCAGTGACTGTTTTCATGGTCATGCCCGTGCCCGCAATGCGCGCTCGGGCGATGCTGCCCGCCCAACAGGTGATGATGCCGCACGCCGCCGCCGCGAAATTGTTGCCAGAAATAAAACAGGCCGATCGCGATCAACAACCCGCCCACGATCCAAGTGAATAGCGCACCGGCATGTTCATCTAACTGAAATCCAAACCACGCGATGGCCAACCCGAGCAGACTCGTCAAAGCCACGTGCCCGAGCCCAGCGAACACCGTCACCGCGAGTGTCTTCCACCGGCTCCAATTCCGCGCCCGCGCCACGAGCACAAAGGGCAACCAATGCGTCGGAATCGCGGCATGGAAAAACGCCACGGTGAATCCGGTGATGGCGATGGTCGTGAGCACAGGTGATTGCATGTCGAGTTCGTCAGCCAGCACGGGAGGCGCCAGCCTGTCGAACGTGAACCATAACAAAGTCGTCAAGCCCCCACCCGGTTTAACCCGCTCGTTTAGCACAATTCCCGCGAAATAGTTTACTCGGCGTCTTTTCCTGCGTAGTCGTTCAACCACGTTATGTCGCCTGACCTCGTCGCCGTAAAAACCTATCTCCTCGATTTACAGGAGCGTATTTGCGCGGCCCTCGCCAACGAAGACGGCAGCGCGCCGTTCCGCGAAGATTTATGGACGCGCCCCGAGGGCGGCGGCGGGCGCACTCGCATCCTCGCCGAAGGCGCCATTTTCGAAAAAGCCGGTGTCGCGTTCTCACATGTTCACGGCCACCAACTCCCGCCGTCCGCGACCGCGCACCGCCCCGAACTTGCCGGCCGCCCGTGGGAAGCGCTCGGAGTTTCGCTCGTGATCCATCCACGCAATCCCCACGTACCGACGAGCCACGCCAACGTCCGCTTCTTCATCGCGCATGACAACAACGCCGCGCCCATTTGGTGGTTTGGCGGCGGCTTCGATCTCACGCCTTACTACGGCAACGTCGCCGACTCCGTTCATTGGCACCAGACCGCCCGCGACGCCGTCGCGCCATTTGGGTCGTCCTTGCCGGCTCGTTTTAAAAAAACCTGTGACGATTATTTTTTCTTGAAGCACCGCGCCGAACCACGCGGCGTCGGCGGCCTATTTTACGACGATTTCAACGAACTCGGTTTTGACCAAAGTTTCGCCCTCACTCGCGCCGTGGGCGACGCCTTCATTCCTGCGTATCTTCCGATTGTCGCGCGCCGCAAAGCCACACCGACGACCGAAGCCGAGCGGCAGTGGCAACTCTACCGACGCGGACGCTACGTTGAATTTAATCTCGTCTGGGACCGTGGCACGCACTTCGGCCTGCAAAGCGGGGGACGCACCGAATCCATTTTGATGTCGCTGCCTCCGCTAGTGCGCTGGGACTACGCGCACACGCCCGCGCCTGGTAGCGCCGAAGCGCGGCTGCACGAAATTTTCCTGCAACCGCGTGATTGGGCCAACCTGTCCGCCGCGGAAATCGCCGCGCTCGAATCCCCGTTATCAAAATGAATGCTCGCGAACGTTTTCTCGCCGCCTGCGCCTGCCAAACCCTCGAGCGCCCGCCGCTCTGGGTCATGCGCCAAGCCGGCCGCTATTTACCCGAATACCGCACGCTCAAAGCGAAATCCTCCTTCCTCGAGATGGTACGCACGCCGGCGCTCGCCACGGAAGTCACTTTGCAACCGCTGCGTCGTTTCGCCCTCGATGCCGCGATTTTATTTTCCGACATTTTAGTGATTCCCGAAGCGCTCGGCCAACCTTACACGTTCCGCGACACCGGCGGCATCGCCATGGGCTACCGGCTCGATACTCGCGCCCAAATTGACGCACTCGCTCCGGCCCACGCCGTCGTCGAGAAACTTTCTTACGTCGCTGAGACTCTTGCCCTGCTCAAAACCGAGCTCGAGGGCAAACACGCGTTGCTCGGCTTTGGCGGTTCGCCGTGGACGCTAGCGACGTACATGGTCGAGGGCGGCAGCTCCGATGACTTCGAGCGCATCAAGACGCTATTTTACACCGACCGCGCCACGTTTGATGCGCTTTTGGAAAAACTCACAGCGGCGATCATCGTTTATTTCCAGATGCAGATCCGCGCGGGTGCCGATGCGATTCAGATTTTTGACAGCTGGGGCGGCCTCATCGCGGGCGCTGACTATGAAGCCGCCTCCTTGAAATGGATTCGGCAAATAATTGCCGCTCTCCCGCAGGATTTCCCGGTGATTCTCTACGCGAAAGGCACGGCCTCACAGCTCACAGATCAGGCCTTTTCGGGCGCGCGGGTGTTGAGCGTCGACTGGACCTGCGATCTCGCGATCGTGCGCCACACGCTGCCGACCAACGTCGCCGTCCAAGGTAATCTCGACCCGATTCTCCTCAACACCACGCCCGAAATCGTGCGCCGCGAAGCGACGCGATTGCTGGAATCCATGCGCGGCACCGCCGGCCATATTTTTAATCTCGGCCATGGGATCACGCCGCAGGCCAAGATCGAATGCATGGATGCGCTCGTCGAAACCGTCACCGGTTGGCGCAACTAATGCCGTCGCTGACTGGAATTTTTCCACAAGCAATTACGGCGTTTTTACGCCACCCGCGTAGACCGCATCCCAGTTTTTCACGATGTCGTGCACCACGACGCTGCCGACACGGTAAGCGGATTCGAGCGACGGCACCCAGCCCGCGTATTCGGCTTGGAGACTTTGCACCACGCCTTGTTTCGGCGCCGGCGTGCAATAATTACTCCCCGTGCGCAGAAAGAGTAGACGTTGAAAATCCGCTTTACCCATCTTGGTCAGCTGCGTGATCGCGGTGGCGATGCCCTGATCTTCCATGTTGCTCATCACGAAATTGGCTTCGCCCTTCGTCCAAAGTTTAGACCAGTCATTGGCCCACTGCGTTAGGGCGGCGCCGTGCCAATAACGACACGAACCGAAGCTGTCTCCCAACAACACAAACGGCGGTCGCTGGGCATTGGGGAAACCTGCATAAGTCGCGCGGTAAGCCTGCATGTCGGGCGTGTCCAGGAGCGCGACATCCTTCGTGAGCGCAAACGCCCGCGCCACCAGCGCCGGATTCAACGCGTAACTCATCGCGTCGGGTTCCCAACCTTCGTTTTTTGGAATCTCATTGGGCTTTTTGGCGCCGATGGGAATGATCGCGTAAGGCCAGGTCTTGTCCGCCTCGCGGCTGTCGATTTCGTAGGCGATATCGCCATCAACCACAAACCGCGCCCACGCCGCGCTCCCGAGCGATGCATCAGCCGGATCGACGCCCGCGATGCCGTTAACGAGCCAATAGGCTTTCGAAAAATCAAACCGCGGATCAAGCACGAGGGCCATGATTTGGTTGGCCGCACGCACAGTCGTGCCGGAGACGACGCCGAGCACGCCTTGGCCATTGCTCAACACCGGATGCGTCACACCGGGCACCACGATGCGCTCCGTCCACGTCTCGCGTTCGGCCCAATATTGAAATTCGCCCGGTTTATCGCCCGTATCCGCTCCGCTCTCAAACGTAGTGACAACGACGACCTTGATCGCCCTGGGCTTTTCCACCGCTTTCACGCCGCAGGCGAAGGCCAAAACCAAGGCGAGTCGTAACAACAAATTTTTCATTGCGGACACCTTTGCAGCCCTCGTGCCAAAACCCACCTTTTTCGCTCTTGGAACGCGCCTTGACTCCCCATGCGCTCGACCTACCTTCCGCACCTTTTCCCGGTATGGCGCAAGACCTGAAAGACACCCTCCAGCTTCCCAAAACAGATTTCGCCATGCGCGCAGGTCTCGCTCAACGCGAACCCGGCCGCGTCGCCCACTGGGAGAGCATCGGTCTTTACGCGCGCCTCCAGCAAAACCGCGCCCGAGCTGAGAAAACTTTCGTGCTTCACGACGGCCCGCCCTTCACCAATGGCGACGTCCATATCGGCACCGCGCTCAACAAGACGCTCAAAGACATCACGCTCCGCTACAAAACCCTCCGCGGTTATCGTACGCCCTACGTCCCCGGTTGGGACTGCCACGGCCTGCCCATCGAGCAAAAAGTCACGCGTGAGCTCCGCGAGAAAAACGAAACCGTTACCACCGCCGAGCTCCGCGCCCGCTGTGACGCCTTTTCCGAATCTTGGATCGCCAAACAGACCGCGCAGTTCAAACGCCTCGGCGTCGTCGCCGATTGGGCCCACGAATACAAAACCAAGGCCCCCGCTTTCGAAGCTGATATTTTGCGCACGTTCGCCGCGTTCATCGAAAAAGGCCTCGTTTATCGCAGCAAGAAACCGGTTTACTGGAGCATCCCGTTTGAGACCGCACTCGCCGAAGCCGAGATCGAGTACAAGGATCACACGTCCATCGCCATCTGGGTGAAGTTCGCCGTGCCTGCCGCTGAAGCGGCGAAATTCAGCCTGCCTGCCGACAAACCGCTCTACGTCGTCATCTGGACCACGACGCCCTGGACGATTCCCGCCAATCTCGCTATCGCGCTCCATCCCGACGTGGACTACGTCGTCGCCGACACCGGAGTTGAACGCATCATCGTCGCCCAAGCCTTGCTTGGCTCCGTCCTCGCCTCAGCGAAAATCGAAACTCCGCCCACTATTCTGGCCACGCTCAAAGGCGCTACGCTCGAGCACCTCGCGCCGCGTCATCCGTTCATCGATCGGACCTCGCCGGTGGTTCTCGCCGACTACGTCACGACCGATAGCGGTACGGGCGCCGTCCACACCGCGCCCGGCCACGGCGCCGAGGACTATCTCACCGGCCTCAAATACAAACTCGAAATTTACTGCCCCGTCGGCGACGACGGTCGCTACCTCGATGACGGCAAAGTCCCCGCCGACCTCGTCGGCATCTCGACCCTTGAGACCGTCGAAGACCTCGCCGCGAAAAAACCTTCGCCCGGCAATCTCGCCGTCCTGAAAAAACTTGCCGAAGCCGGCGCGCTCCTCGCCAAAGCCAAATACCCGCACAGCTACCCGCATTGCTGGCGCTCGAAGACCCCGATTATTTTCCGCGCCGTCGACCAGTGGTTCGTTTCCCTCGACAAAGCCGACACCCGCGCCACCGCCCTCGCCGCCATCAAAGACGTTCAATGGATTCCCGGTTGGGGCGAAGCGCGCATCCGCGGTGCCGTCGAATCTCGGCCCGATTGGTGCATCAGCCGCCAACGCTCTTGGGGCGTGCCCATTCCGGCCTTTTTCGACGATAAGAAAAACGCTTTCCTCGACGCCGGCGTCGCCCGCGCGGTCGCGGCGAAGATTGCCCGTGAAGGCACCAATTTCTGGTACAACGCCACCGCTGCCGAAATCCTCGCAGGCATCGCGCTGCCCGCGGGCTGGCCCGCCCCCGAGGCGCTCACGTGCGGCCGCGACACGCTCGATGTCTGGATTGATTCCGGCTCCTCGCACGCTGCGGTTCTGCGGACCCAACAAGGCGCCACGCAATGGCCCGCCGATCTCTATCTCGAGGGCAGCGACCAACATCGCGGGTGGTTCCAATCCTCCCTTTGGACGAGCATCATCGCCTTCGGCGGCGCGCCCTACAAAGCCGTCCTCACCCACGGTTTCATCGTCGACAAAGCCCGCCAGAAAATCTCCAAGAGCAGCACGTATCAAAAACCCCAGACGAGCGACGCCTACATCGCCACCCACGGCGCCGATGTCATCCGCCTCTGGATCGCCTCCCAAGATTTCCGCGACGACATCCCCGTCGACGACGAAATCCTTAAAAACGTCGGCGAGTCGTATCGTCTTTTTCGGAACTGTTTTCGCTACCAACTTTCCAACCTCTTCGATTTCAACTTCGCGCAAGACGCCGTCCCAGTCGCGCAGATGGACGCACTCGATCGCTGGGCGCTGCACCAGACGGCGACCTTGCTCCGCGAAACCACCGCCGCGTACGACGCCTACGAATTCCACCGCGTCTACCAACTCTGCAATCAGTTCTGCGCGGTCACGCTTTCGGCCGTCTATCACGACATCCTAAAAGACCGTCTCTACACGCTCGGTACTAAAAATCCGCAGCGCCGATCCTCGCAGACCGCGATCCACCACATCTTCCGCACGTTGGTTAAAATCCTTTCGCCCATTTTGACCTTCACGAGCGATGAAGCCTGGTCCTATGCCGTAGCGAACACCGAATACGGCCCGGATTCCGTTCACCTCCAAGACTGGCCTGTCGCCCCGGCTGATTGGACGGACCTCGCGCTAGAGATCGATTTCGCCGCCCTCCTCAAAGTGCGCGCCCAAGTCACCGAAGCGATCGAACCCCTCCGCGCCGCCGGCCAACTTGGCAAATCGCTCGATGCGGCCGTCGCTATCAGCGCCGCGGCCGACGACATTGTCCACGCAGTGCTCGAACGTCACCGCAACTTTCTCCCCGAGCTCTTCATCGTTTCCGCCGTAGCGATCACTGCGGCGACGCCGGGTGCGACGCTCACCGTCGCCGTCCGCCCATGTGCCGAGCTGGGCCACCGTCGCTGCCCGCGTTGCTGGCGCTCGGTCCCGACCCTCACCGCGACGGAGACTTTCGGCGAAATATGTCCACGTTGCGTTCAGTCACTGATCCCGTAAGCTTTAAAAACCCTCCAAAACTCCCATGGCCAAAAAAAATAAAAAGCCACAGAAACCTGCCGCAAAAACCTCCAAGCCCGCCCCTCGGCCCAAGGTAAAAGCGAAGCCGTCCGTCAAACCGAAGGCGCGGCCTCCGGTGAAAAAGGCCGCCAAGGTTCCGGTCAAAGTCGTCGCAAAGAAGCCGACGAAGACCGTGGCAAAACCAGCGCCCGCGCCGGTTGCGAAATCTACCACCATGGAAAAACCTTCAAAGAAAAACGCTTTGCGCGACAGCATCCTGAAGCGCAAAGCCACCGCCAAACCCATCGCGTTCAGCTTGGACGAAGTCCGGGCCATCGCCAAAACCACCGTCGAAAAGGTCGAGACTGAAAAGTCCACCAAGACCGTCGCCGCCAAACCCAGCGCCGCCAAACAAGCACTCGCGTTGCAGAAAGCCGCCAAGCCCAGCCACGTCAAGGCCGCGTCCCTCGCCGACATTCTAGGCTTCAATCCCAAGAAGGTGAAATCGATCGAAGCTGTGCACGAAGTCGAAGTGCCCGATAAGTTCAAACGCTACTACAAACTCCTGCTCGACCTCCGCCGCCACCTCACCGCCGGCATCGAATTGCACTCGGAAGAAACGCTCAAGCGCTCAGCCAAAGACGACGCCGGCGATCTCTCTTCCTACGGTCAACACATGGCCGACGCTGGCACAGATACCTTCGACCGCGACTTCGCCCTCAGCCTCGTTTCGAGCGAACAAGAAGCGCTCGGCGAAATTGATGCCGCCATCAAGCGCATCAAAGACGGCAGCTACGGCATCTGTGAAATCACGCAGGAACCGATCGCTCGTGATCGCCTCCTGGCGGTTCCCTTCACGCGCTACTCCGCCAACGCGCAGAAAGAACTCGAGCGCAACCGTCACCGGTCCCGCACCCAAGCCGGCATCCTCGGCGAAATGGGTGAAGACGGCGCCCCGAGCAGCAGCAACAGCGACGACGGTGGTGGCGACGAATAAATCCCATCCGCAGCCGATCCGATTTACCGTAGATTTTAACCGTGGATAAACCGCCGGCGCAACCGAAGGTGCGAGCGGGTAACACCGACTTAATTATCGAGAAGCCGCAACCCTCAAGGTTGCGGCGAATTTGGGCGTATCGGAAGTTGCTCGTGCTCGCGCTGATTGTGTTGATCGCGGACCAATTCTCTAAACAAGCAATCGTCGCCTCGTTGCCCTACCCGACTTATGGGGCCGAACACGGTGCGATCACCGTGATTCGCAATTTTTTCTACATCGTGCATGTCGGCAACACCGGCGCGGCGTGGAGCATGTTCAGCGGACAAAGTTTACTGCTCGCCGTGTTTGCGCTGGTGACCTTGAGCGCGATCTTCCTTTGGCGCCGCGCGCTCGGTTTGCAGGAAACTAAAAGCCAGATCTGCTTCGGCCTGTTGTGCGGCGGCATCCTGGGTAATGTGATCGACCGCCTCCGCTACGGCCACGTGATCGATTTTATCGATCTGCATTTCGACAGTTACGCGTATCCCAGCTTCAACGTCGCCGACTCCGGCATCTGCATCGGCGTGCTGCTCTATCTTTGGCAGTCGCTTCGCACGCCCCACTAAACGCGCCGCGGTAACGCCGCGGCTCAGAGCTTACTCGACGTTAGCGATCTGTTCACGGATGCGTTCGAGCTCGTTCTTAAGTTCAATCACCGCACGCGAGATCGTCAGGTCGTTCGCCTTGCTGCCGATGGTGTTCACTTCACGGCCGATTTCCTGCAAAATAAATTCCGATTTGCGCCCGATTTCACCGTCAGATTTCAGCAGTGCCGCAAACTGTTCAAGATGGCTACGCAGCCGAGTGAGCTCCTCAGTGACATCGCAACGATCAGCGAAAAGCGCGATTTCCTTGAGCACGCGATCATCCTCCAAATTGAACTCCAGTTCGGCCGCCCGCAGTCGCTGTAGCAGTTGATCGCGGTAGGCAATCGGCACCAAGGGCGCACGTGCAGCCACGCTTTCGACGTTGCGTCGCAAAATTTCCAAGCGACCGAGAAAATCAATTAAGAGCGACTCCCCTTCTTTGGCCCGCATCGCGGCGAAGGCACGCAGCGCGATCTCGACGGTCGCCAGCACCGTGGCTTGCGCCAACTCCGCACTAGGAAAATCATTTGATTTACGCTGCGCCCGCGCGATTTCCCACAACAGTTCCGCCGTGGGCGTAAACGCTACGCCCTGCCGCGCCGCAAAACCAGAAAGGCGATCCAACACGTTGGCCGCCGCATCTTCGTCCCAAATTTCTTCGGGCGCTCCCGTCGCGCCAGTGAGCTCGATCTGGATATGCACCTTGCCGCGCGCCGCATAGCGACGCACACACTCACCGACCGCCGATTCCAAACTCTCCCAATCTGGCGGGAGCTTCATCGTAAGATCGAGCGTCTTGCGATTCACCGCGCTGACTTGCACGGTAAGCGTATCACCCAAAATCACGCCGGTCGCACGGCCGTATCCGGTCATCGACCTCATAAAGAAACGCCGAGGATTTTCGCCACTTGGTTAACATCTTTATCCCCGCGGCCAGAGAGATTGATGACCAAAATTTCGTCGGACCGCATAGCCTTGGCGCGCTTCAAACCGTGCACCAAAGCATGCGTGCTCTCGAGCGCGGGAATGATCCCCTCCAGCCGAGAAACCAATTGAAACGTCTCCATCACTTCGTCGTCGCACGCATAGGCAAAGTCGATGCGCTGGCGGTCCCGATAATAGGCATGCTCCGGCCCGATCGCTGCGTAATCCAGCCCAGCGCTCACCGAATGCGTGAGTTCGATTTGCCCGTCGGGATCCTGCAAAATGTAAGTCTTTGCGCCTTGGAGTACGCCGAGCTTTCCGCCCTCGAATCGTGCCGCATGTTCGCCGCGCTTGATGCCGCGCCCACCGGCTTCGACGCCGACGAGTCGCACGGATTTATCTTCCAGAAAATCGAAAAAGAATCCGATGGCATTCGATCCGCCGCCGACACAGGCAATCATTTCATCCGGCAAGCGGCCTTCGCGCGCGAGTAGCTGCGTCTTGGTTTCCTGACCGATCACGCGATGAAAATCGCGCACCATCATCGGATACGGATGCGATCCCAGCGCAGAACCCAAAATATAATGGGTGCTTCGGACGTTCGTGACCCAGTCGCGCATCGCTTCGTTAACCGCATCCTTGAGGGTCTTTTGGCCAGAAGTCACTGCGCGCACTTCCGCGCCCATGAGACGCATCCGAAAGACGTTTAAGGCCTGGCGCTCCATATCGACGGCGCCCATATAAACCACGCATTCGAGGCCAAATTTCGCGCACACCGCCGCCGTCGCGACGCCGTGCTGGCCGGCTCCGGTCTCGGCAATGATCCGCTTTTTGCCCATGCGCAGGGCGAGCAAGGCCTGTCCGAGCGCGTTATTGATTTTATGGGCGCCCGTGTGCAAGAGGTCTTCGCGTTTGAGATAAATTTTCGCACCACCGCAGTGACGCGTGAGGCGTTCGGCGAAGTACAACTCGGTCGGGCGACCCGCAAATTCCTTCAGATGGTTTTTGAGCTCGGCCTGAAACGCGGGGTCGAGCCGCGCTTTTTCATAGACCGCGCCTAGATCCTGCAGCGCGGTCATCAGAGTCTCCGGCACAAAAACTCCACCATAACGACCAAAATGCCCGCCAGCATCGGGCAGGGAAAAACGGTCAATCGGTTCGGCAGCGACGGCAGGAGAAGGCGTGGCGGTCATGAATGTCTGATAGGTTTGCTCGTACCGGCCTCGGTGGCAAGACGTGCGCCGCATTTGGCGCGCATTTAACTCATCAAAAACAGCTAGACCCTAAGCTCTAAAAGCGACGGGGCGAAGCGCCCGGACGGGCCGCCGCGTCACTCGGGTTGGTCGACGCGGGTTTTCAAAAAGGCCAAGACGTCTTGAAATTTCGCCCGATTATTTTCATCGGCCGCGACGAGATGTTCGTGGGCTTCAAGTACATCGCGCGCCTTGTCGTGTTCGCCCTTCTCTGGGCCGGTAAGCGCGGTCTCGCAATGACCGAGCGGCGCCACGGCCTCGCTGGAGTCGACGGTCAAGAGGCGATGGAGCCCGAGGTTGCGGATCAGCTCGAGATTCCGACTCGAGACTCGGGCTAGCACGATGCTCCCGGGAGGCGTGCTTTTGCGCAGTTCCAACGCCACGCCCGCCAGCACCCCTAAAAAGGTGCTGTCCATGGTCGTGCATTTTTGAAAATCGATCACGAAGCGCTGGCGGCCTTGCCGGAGCATTTCGCCGACAAAATCGCGTAAGCAGGCGCTGTTTTGAAAGCACGCACGTCCTTCAATCCGGACCACAACGGGATCGGAGTACGCATCAACCAGGTACACGGATGGAGTGGTTTCAGGCATGGGAATGAATCAGCAGAACGGATAAAAAAAGAGTGGGCCCACTGGGTTTTTAACCCGTGGGCCACATGTTTACCTTAGGCCAATATCAGGCGTAAGACAATCGGGCGCAGTCGCGTTTAGTTTTGAGCGACGATCTGGCGCAAGACGTAGGGCAAAATCCCGCCGTGTTGGTAATAATCGATTTCGATGGGCGTATCGATGCGGCAACGCACCAACACGTTTTCAATCGCACCGTTTTTACGGGTAATTTTCAACGTGAGGTCTTGTTGCGGCTTGATGCTGCCGTCGAGGCCGACGACGTCGTAGGTCTCGGTGCCGTCCAACTTGAGCGTCTGGGCGGTCGTGCCGTCCTTGAATTGCAAGGGCAACACGCCCATGCCGACGAGATTGGAGCGGTGAATGCGCTCAAAACTCTGCGCGACGACGACTTTGACGCCGAGCAAGTTAGTGCCCTTGGCCGCCCAGTCGCGCGACGAACCCGTACCGTATTCTTGGCCCGCGAGGATGATCAGCGGCGTGCCCGCTTTCTGGTAGGCCATGGACGCATCGTAAATGGAGGTTTTCACGCCGTCTGCGCCGACCGTGTTACCACCTTCTTCGCCGCCGAGCATGAGATTCTTGATGCGGACGTTGGCAAAGGTGCCGCGGGTCATGATGCGGTCGTTGCCGCGCCGTGAGCCGTAGGAGTTGAAATCCTCAAACGTGACGCCGTTATCCAAGAGGAATTTGCCCGCGGGCGAGCTCTTCTTGATCGCGCCGGCCGGAGAGATGTGGTCGGTCGTGACGGAGTCGCCGAAAATACCCAGCGCGCGCGCGCCGGTGATCGGTTTGATGGCGCCGGGAGTGAGCGAGAAGTTGGTGAAGAACGGCGGCTCTTGGATGTAGGTCGATTTGACGTCGAAAGCGTAGACATTACCCGCGGTCGAGGGGATTTCGTTCCACTTCGGATTTTGTTCGGCGAAGTTCGTGTAGAGTCTGCGGAAAACTTCCGGTTTGAGCGCGGCCTGCATCTGATCGCGCACTTCTTGGAGCGAGGGCCAGATGTCTTTCAGGAAGACGGGGGCGCCGGATTGATCACGACCGAGCGGCTCAGTCGACAAATCCAAGTCTACACGACCCGCGAGCGCGAAGGCCACCACGAGCGGCGGCGACATCAGGAAGTTGGACTTGATGTTCTGATGAACGCGGGCCTCGAAGTTGCGGTTGCCCGAGAGCACGGAGGCAGCGACGAGGTCGTTCTTCACGACCGCTTCTTCGATCGGAGCCGAGAGCGGGCCGGAGTTTCCAATACACGTCGTGCAGCCGTAGCCGACCGTCTGGAAACCGAGCTGATCAAGGTAAGGCGCGAGACCGGTCTTTTCCAAATAGTCCGTGACGACGCGCGAACCGGGCGCGAGCGAGGATTTGACGAGGGGATTTACTTTGAGGCCCTTCGCGACGGCCTTCTTGGCGAGCAAGCCGGCCGCGAGCATCACGCTCGGGTTGGAAGTGTTGGTGCAGCTCGTGATGGCGGCGATCAAAACGGAACCATGGCCGAGCTTCGTGCCACCGACTTCAGCGGTAACGGTCGAAAATTCTTCGGCTTTTTTGCCAAAACCATTTTCCGTAACGGGCTTGGAGAAGGCGCTAATAAACTCCTGCTTCATCTTCGAAAGCTCGATGCGATCTTGCGGGCGCTTCGGACCGGCGACGCTCGGCCCCACGGTCGAGAGATCGAGCGCGAGATCTGTGGAATATTCGATTTCGCCTTTCTGCGGAATGCCCCAGAGGCCTTGCGCCTTGTAGTAAGCTTCGTAGGTGGCGACTTGTTTTTCATCGCGGCCGGTGGCGCGGAGATAATTCGAGCACTCGGCGTCGATGGGAAAAAAGCCCATGGTCGCACCGTATTCGGGAGCCATATTGGCGATCATCGCGCGATCTACTACGGGGAGCGCGGCCGCGCCCGGGCCGTAGAACTCGACGAACTTGCCGACAACCTTGGCCTTGCGGAGTTGCTGCGTGAGCGTGAGCGCGAGATCCGTGGCGGTGACGCCTTCTTTCAACGCACCCGTGAGATACACGCCCACGACGTCCGGCGTGAGAAAATAAACCGGCTGACCCAGCATGCCGGCTTCGGCTTCGATGCCACCGACGCCCCAGCCGACGATACCGAGACCGTTGATCATCGTCGTGTGCGAATCAGTGCCGACGAGCGTGTCGGGATAATACACGCCACCGGCACTGAGTACGCCTTTGGCGAGATACTCGAGATTGACCTGGTGGACGATGCCGATGCCGGGCGGCACGACCTTGAACGTGTCGAAGGCCTGCATGCCCCATTTCAAAAATTGATAACGCTCGCGGTTGCGCGAGAATTCGAGTTCGAGATTCTTAGAAAGGGCGTCGGCGCTGCCGGCGAAATCGACTTGGACCGAGTGGTCAACGACCAGATCGACGGGCACGAGCGGCTCGATGATTTTGGGGTTTTTACCGAGCTTGGTCACCGCCGCACGCATCGCCGCGAGATCGACTAACAACGGCACGCCCGTGAAATCCTGCAACACGATGCGAGCAACGACGAAGGGGATTTCCTCCGTGCGCTCAGCCTTGGCCGCCCAAGTCGCGAGCGCGCGGATGGCGGGCTCGGCGACGCGTTTGCCGTCGCAATTGCGCAGCAACGATTCCAGCACCAGCCGGATCGAGACCGGCAATTTCTTCACGTTGAAACCGGCTTTTTCGAGCGCGGGCAACGAGTAGAAAGAATGGCTCTCACCATTGGCGGTGAACTTTTGTAGCGTGTTGAAGGGATTCGGCTGGCTCATGGAAAAGGGGCTTTCGATTTCGGAGGCAAAGGGGTTGCGGCCAAACTAGGCCGCAACGCAGAGGGTAATACGTGGGTAAATTAGCTCGCGAGGGCGGCTTTGACGGCGGCGAAATTGGGCAAATCTTTAGGCGTCGCGGTCTGCTCGGCGTATTTCACGACGCCGTCTTTACCGATCACAAAGGCCGCCCGCGCCGACGTGTCGCCGATGCCGGCGAGCATAGGGAACAGCACGCCATAAGCGCGCGTGGTCTCTTTGTTTAAATCCGAAAGCAAGGTGACACCGATTTTGTTCGTCTTCGCCCAAGCTTCGAGGGTGAAGGGGCTGTCGACGCTGATGCCGTAGACTGCCGCGCCGAGTTTCTCGTACTCGCCGAGACCGCTGGTTTGGTCGCACATTTCCTGCGTGCACACGCCCGTGTAGGCCAACGGGAAAAACAGCAGCACCGTCTGCTTCACGCCGAAATTGGCGCTCAACTTAACGTCGACGAGACCGTCGGCGTTTTTGGACTTTAAGTTAAAATCTGGGGCTTTGGAACCAACGGCGATAGGCATAGAATGAGTGATTTGGGATTAGGATGAAAACTTCGGGATGAACTCCCTCCGCTTGTGAATGTCCAGCTAGAGCGTCGCATCGCGCCGCCGCAAACCGTTTTTCCCATGAAAACGCGCATTTCTGGTTTCCCAACACCCGCCATTAGAAACGCTCTTGCACGTCCGCCCCGACGACGGATTACTTTGCAGTCTACGTTATGACCCTGATCGAAGATCTCCAATGGCGCGGCCTCTTGGCCGATTGCACCGACCTAGATGCGCTGACTAAGCGCCTGAGCCAAGGGCCGATCACGTTGTATTGCGGCTTCGACCCGACCGGCGATTCCCTCCACGTCGGGCATCTTGTCCCCCAGCTGACCTTGCGGCGCTTCCAGCTCGCGGGTCACCACCCGATCAGCCTCGCCGGCGGCGCCACCGGTATGATCGGCGACCCCGGCGGCAAATCCGCCGAACGCAACCTACTCTCCCGCGAGCAACTCGCCTATAATTTCACCCGCATTAAGGCCCAGCTCGAGCGCCTCTTGGACTTCGGCGCCGCCAGCAACCCCGCCCGCATCGTCAACAACGCCGACTGGACCGCCCCCGTCAGCTTCCTCGATTTCCTCCGCGACGTCGGCAAACATTTCTCCCTCGGCAGCATGATCGCCAAGGACAGTGTGAAATCCCGCCTCGGCAGCGAAGCTGGCATCAGTTTCACCGAATTCAGCTACCAACTACTTCAAGCCAACGATTTTTGCCACCTCCGCCAGGCCCTCAACTGCGAACTCCAAATCGGCGGCACCGAGCAATGGGGCAACATCACCGCCGGCACCGACCTCATCCGCAAAAAAATCGGGCTCCTCGCCTGGGGCCTTACCTTCCCGCTCATCACCAAAGCCGACGGCAGTAAATTCGGCAAAACCGAGGGCGGCGCCGTCTGGCTCGATCCCCAGAAAACCAGCCCGTACAAATTCTACCAATTTTTCGTCAACACCGAGGACGCCAAAGTCGGCGAGTATCTCCGCAAATTCACCTTCCTCTCCCGCCCTGAAATCGAAGCCCTAGAAGCCCTACACCTCGCCAACCCCGGCGCCCGTGAAGCTCACCGCGCCCTCGCCCGCGAAGTCACCCGTACGGTCCACGGCCCAGCCGCCCTCGATGCCGCGCTGAAGGCCAGCGCCATCCTTTTCGGCGCCGAGATCGGCGACACCACCGAGACTACGTTCAACGACGTCGTCGGGGAAATCCCCACCACTGCCCTCCCCGCGCTCGCCGATTGGCAAGCGGGGAAAACCCTCGCGCTGCTCGACGCGCTCGTGCTCACCCAGCTCGCCCCGTCCAAGGGCCAAGCGCGCAAGGACATCGAGGGAGGCGGCGTCTACGTGAACAACCTCAAGGTCACCGATATCACCCGCGCCCTCGCCGTCAGCGATCTGCTCTTCGGCAAACACGTCCTCCTCCGCAAAGGCAAACGCACCTACGCCGTTATCACGCTCACCTAAATTTATACCTCCATCCCCATGAAACTCCGCCCCCTCCTCATCGTTTTTACGCTTCTATTCGCGCGCTCCGTCCACGCGGCCAACACGCCCGCCGCACCTCAAATCGGCCTCCAAACTTGGACGTGCCGCAACATGAACTTCGAGCAGGTCGTCGCCTTCGCCACCAAGCACGGCATCACCCAACTCCAGTTCATCGCCGCTCAACTCAACCCTTCCGCCCCCGCCGAGGAAAACCTCCGCAAAAAGACCGTCCTCGAGAAAGCCGGCCTCCACGCCTACACGTTCGGCGTCAACGCGACCACCCTCGACAAGGCCACCAACCGCAAGCTCTTCGAATTCGCCAAATTGATGGGCATCAAACTCATCATCGTTGAGCCGAAAGATTTCGCCCAATGGGACAACCTCGAGCAATTGGTCAAAGAATACGACATCAAGCTCGCCATCCATAATCACGGCAAAGGCTCCGTCTATGGCGACCCCGCCACCGTGAAAAAAATCCTCGCCGCCCGCGACGCCCGTATCGGCGTCTGCCTCGATGTCGGCTGGGTGACGGCCGCCGGCTTCGACGCCGCCGCGATCTTCCGCGACTACGGCGACCGCGTCTTCGACATCCACTTCAAAGACAAAAAAACCTCCGTCGTTGACGGCAAATCCGTCGCCGTTGACACCGAGCTCGGCCAAGGCGACTCCAACTACGCCGGCCTCTTCGCTGAGATCAAAAAATCCAAATGGTCCGGCGTCCTCGCCATCGAGACCGACAGTAAAGCCTTCGCCGAAGACCCCAATCGTCTCGTGGCCGAAGGTAAAAACTACTTCGCCAAATACCTCGGCGCCACCGCTGCAAAATAAAGCTCAGTCACATTTCCCACAAAAAAATCCCCGGATTCTTCCGGGGATTTTTTTTGCCTACAGAAAATCTTCAGGTCGCTGAAACCATCACTTGCCGATGCCCTGCGCGCGGAAACCGAGCGCGCGCAATTTCCCGAGATCCAAAATATTGCGCCCGTCGAACACGAAAGCCGGCTTGACCATGCCGTCGTAAATTTTGGCGAAATCGAGCGTCTTAAATTCATCCCACTCGGTGACGACCACGATCGCGTGCGCCCCAGCCGCGGCTTCATAAGCGCTACGCGCCACGGATAACCGCGCGTTCGCCCCGCCCGCGCCCAACACATCGTGCACGATCTCGGACGCGGGCACTTTCGGATCGTAGACCACGACCTTCGCTTGCTCGCCGAGCAAGCTACGGCAGACGGCGATCGCCGCCGATTCGCGCGTGTCGTTTGTGTCTTTCTTAAACGCAAAACCCAGCACCGCGATTTTTTTGTCGGCGACGCTGTTGTAGAGCGCCGAGACGACCCGCGAGGCGAAGCGCTCCTTCTGCCAATCGTTCATCTTCACGACGCTTTCCCAATAGGCAGAAACTTCCGGCAGGCCGAATTTCTCACAAAGATAAGCGAGGTTCAAAATATCCTTCTGAAAACAGGAACCGCCGAAACCCACCGAGGCCTTCAGAAATTTTGGCCCGATGCGCGAATCCTTGCCGATCGCATTGGCCACTTCATCGACATCCGCGCCGGTCGCTTCGCACAACGCCGAGATGGAATTGATCGACGAAATCCGCTGCGCCAGAAACGCGTTTGCCACGAGTTTCGAGAGCTCGGACGACCAGAGATTGGTCGTGATGATTTTTTCGCGCGGCACCCAGTTCGCGTACACCTCGACGAGTTTCTGGACGGCCGCATCGCCCTCAGGCGTCCGCTCGCCGCCGATCAACACGCGGTCGGGCTGGATCAAGTCCGCCACCGCCGTGCCCTCGGCCAGAAACTCCGGATTCGACAACACTTGGAATTTTGCTCCGCGCGTATTGGCCGCGAGGATGTCCTTAATCGTCTCCGCGGTCTTAACCGGGATAGTAGATTTCTCGACGATGATTTTGGAACCATCCGCGACTTCAGCAATCGTGCGCGCCACCGATTCGATGAAACGCAGATCCGCCGCACGGCCGGCGCCCACTCCGTAGGTTTTGGTCGGCGTATTGACGGCGACGAAAATGATGTCGGCTGCTTGGATCGTCTCTTTGACGGCGGTGGAGAAATGCAGGTTTTTCCCCCGACGTAGTTTTACAACTTCATCCAAGCCGGGTTCGTAGATGGGCAACGTGTCGGAATTCCAGGCCGCAATGCGCGCCGCGTTCATATCGACGACGGTGACTTGGATGTGCGGCGCCTTCAGCGCGATCATCGCCATCGTCGGACCGCCCACATAACCCGCGCCAATGCAGCAAATTTTCATAAATAAGAATATCTAAGTTGCCGGCACCCTCGCCTCAATCCAAGGCCGAAGTTGCCCGCCACCCCAGCCGCTACGCCCACCCGAGGTGGGAAGCGGACTGATTTAAAATGGTGCCAGAGGCCGGGATTGAACCGGCGACCAAAGGCTTATGAGTCCTCTGCTCTACCACTGAGCTACTCTGGCATTACTATGATAATTGCTAACTTAGATACTTAGGCTTGATTCTTTCTACAGTGCTTTTCTACAGTAGGACCATGAAATCGGCGGCCTTACCAGGGAAAAGGTTGTGGGAAAGAACGAGCGTGCAGTGCCTACTTCGCAATCAACAGAGCGGTAGGTACTACGCGAGAGTTACTTTGCAGGGCAAGCAGAAATGGTTCTCCCTCGACACAGATGTGTTCTCGGTCGCGAAGCTGCGCTTGGGCGACAAAATCGCCGAGGTCGACAAGCAGCGCGGCACCGTCGCCCACGTTGCCGCCGGCAAGGCCATGCTCGGCGAAATCATCGACGTCTATCTCGCGCGCACCCGGGCCAATCCCGACTTCCGGCCGGCCACCGTTTCGTCCCGGATCACGGCGCTCAAGAAACTGACAAAAACCTGGAAAGGGATCGAAGGCTTGGAGCCAAAGCAGATCACGCCGGCCGCGATCTTCGATTGGGTGTCAAAGTTCAAGGCGGAGGGCACGAACTTTGTCCCGCCGGGGGCGAAGCGGGCACTAAGGGGCAATTCCGCTACTTCCGTAAACCGGGCGGTCGATACACTGCGCCGCCTCATGGATATCGCGATTGAACAAGGGCAGATTCACTCGAACCCGGTGCTGGTCCGGCCCACCAACGGTCGGCTCAAGAAGAAAATCACCCCGAAGAAGCTGCAACTTCCCAGCATGGTTCAGGTGGGAAAGCTGATCGCGGCAATGGAGGACAACGGTTCGCCGGGTGGCTGGGGCAAGGAGGCCGCCGATCTTTGCCGCTTCCTCATGATGACCGGTGCGCGTATTGGCGAAGTGCCTTTCACCATCTGGCGCGATGTGGACTGGGACCGCCAGCAATTACACTTGCCCGGTTACAAAACCGACGCTTCCGACCGCTTCATTCCGTTGTTCGCCCCCTTGCAGCAACTTTTAAAGACGATCATCGAGCGGCGAAAATCAGCGGCGCGGTTTACCGCGGACGGCAAAGCCTTGCTCGAACCCGGCGATCCCATCTTGCGGCTCAAGGAGTGCCAGAAATCCATAGATGCCGCGTGCCTGAAAACCAAAGTGCCCCGGCTGACCCACCATGATTTTCGGCACCTGTTTGCAACGATTTGCATCGAGTCGGGGGTCGATATCCCGACCGTAGCGGGATGGCTAGGACACCATGATGGCGGAGTATTGGCCATGCAGACTTACGGGCATCTCCGGCGCGAGCATAGCCAGCTCGCAGCGGCAAAAGTGACATTCAACGTCTCGGGGTGTTAGCTCCGAAATGGGATATAGCGGATGCGCTCCTGTTTCTCGATTGGACGGCGCAAGCGCACTCGATTTCGCTTCAGCCAAGCGTAAACGCCGGTCGCCTTCATCCTAACCGAATGCTCCTTCCGGAGCCAGCGGAGTGCTTGCTTGGAGGTCGTGATGCGTTTGGCTTTTATCTCGGCTTTGAGTTTTACCCCGATTGCAGGAGTTATTTTTACGGTCTTCGCGCGGTAGTGGCCGGACGGCATGGCGCATAGAGCGGCGAGGCCCGATTGCTGCACTTTTAACAGGCAGCGGTAGACCGAGACTCGCGAAAGCATAACTAGCGTTTGTCGACCAATCTCCGCCGGGGACGTTTTCCATCCAATAGCGATGCGAACGGCCTCAAGCCGAGAATAGACGGGAGTGTCGCGCGGATGGAGTTTCTGCGCGGCAGCTACCTCAGTTAAAAGCTTGGTGTTTCCCCTAAAGAATTGGCGCAGGGGATTTCGCGGCCGACTTTTCACCGGGTTGTTGTATCATTGGAACCTAATTAAAGTCGATAACACTCAACATAATAAATTGTAAAATTCTATTGATAAGTACTTTACCTTTATTTCGGCCAAATGGGAGCTAACGAGGGATGCGTTTTTCCCTTTCCGACTTCCCTTAATTAATGGGATGAAAAAAATATATCCAGACGGCACGCCCAGCGTGCCCCCTGCGACCCTCAACCTACGCGAGGCGGCCAACCGCCTCGGCGTATCGATACCAACGGTGCGGCGGCTGCTTAGCCGACGCTATCTCACCACGCTGGTCGGAATTCGACACAAGCGCATAACTGCGGTGATCCCCCGAAATCCGGGCCACTTGTAATGTTAGTCTGCGGTCATTAAAGGAACCCAGATTATGAAAGGCAAAAGACACACGACCGAACAGAAGATCCGCATATTACGGGAAGCCGATGGCGGCAAAAGCATCGTGGAAGTGAGCAAGGAGCATAATATCTCCGAGGTCACATTTCATCGTTGGAAACGGCAGTTTGGTCAACTCGACGTCAACGAGGCTAGGCGGATGAAGGAACTAGAACGGGAGAACGCGGAGCTAAAAAAGATGCTCGCGGACTCGCTGCTAAAGAACCGCGTATTGGAGGCGGTGAACGCAAAAAAATGGTAAGCCCGGAACACAAGCGAGCGATGGCCGCCTTCGTGGTGGCAGGCGAGCTGTGCTCTGGGCGGACGGCCTGCCGGTGCCTGCGACTGGCACGCTCGAGTTTCCATTATCGGATGCGACCGCCGACGAGCGAGCGCACCCGGTTGGTCACACGGCTGCACGAACTCTCGCGCAAGTATCCGCGCTACGGCTTTCGCCGGATCGCGGTGAAGCTGCGCGGGGAAGGATATCAAGTCGGCCGCAAGCAGGTGCAAAAACTGCGGCGAGCCGAAGGTCTACGCGTGCCGCCGCCCCGGCGATATACTCCACGCCGAGGTGCCTCCACCGGGCTGCCGACGCAGGCGAACCATCGCGGTCATGTCTGGACCTGGGACTTTATCGCCGACTCAACGGTGCATGGTGGGGCCCTGCGTATGCTCACCGTGCTTGATGAGTACACTAAGGAGGTGCATGTGCTGCGGCCCGAGCGCCAGATCGGTTCGAGCGAGGTCATCCAGCTGGTTAAGGCAGCCATCGCGCTGCACGGCGCGCCCGAGTTCATCCGCTCCGACAACGGACCGGAGTTCATCGCCAAGGAACTCCAACGCTGGCTCGCAGAGCAGAATATCAAGACCCTCTACATCACCCCGGCGAGCCCGTGGGAGAACGGCTTCGTCGAATCGTTCCACTCCCGCTTCCGCGACGAATGCCTCAACCGCGAGCAGCTCTGGACCCTCACCGAGGCCCGGGTCGTGATCGAAGACTTCCGTCAGGACTACAACGCCGAGCGGCCCCACAGCTCACTCGGCTATCTCTCTCCGCAACGCTTCGCCGCGAAACAATCTTTACCAATCCCAAGCTCCAGGACGGACCGCCAAGCCGGTCCGTCCCTCCGCTTGGGATTGCCAACCACAACCGCAGTCAGCACATCAACCCAAGCCAAAGACTAACACTCCACCTGGTCCAATTTTCGGGACCCGCTCAGGCTTCCCGCCGAAAATCCAAGCAAAAATCTCCAGAACCCTCCCCACCCCGATTTAGGGACGTCCGCCCGCTCCGCGAACGCCACCCGGCGCATCAATCAATAAACGCGACTGCACCTCGAGCGAACCGCGATAAAACGGCGGCAACAGCAGCAAAAGTGCGCGCTCGTTTTTCCCGAGTTCGACGTTACCGGCGTAGGCTTGGTAGGTGCGATTTTTGACCGTCGTGCGCAACGTCAGCGTCGCCGAACGTCCGAGCGGCGTCGCCGCATTCAGCCCAGAGGTGAGCGCGAGCGGTTTGCCGTCGAGGGTGCCAGCGAGTTCGAGGCCGCTGAAATTAATAATCGCTAGGCTACCCGCCGGCTGACGCGCCGCCGTATCATCGAGGACATAAGTTTGATAACGCAGCCCAGCGGCCGGCGCAGGGTCGAGCGGCACGAGTAGGAGCAACGCCGACGTGATTTCACGGGGCACAGTAGCCTCGGCGACGACGGTGTTGGTCTTGGCGTCGGTGATGCGCAACGGCATCGCTCCGAAGTAATCGTAGCGCGGCGAACGCGCCGTGGGGTACAAAACCAGCGGCTTGGGTGCTTGGCCCGACCGTGGCGTAAACGTCAGACCATTGACCGCACGTGAACTAAATACTGTGAACCGCAACGCTTGGGCACCCGCTGGCGCTGGTTCGGTGGCCGATAAAACGCCGCAGCAGCAGAGCGCGAAAATCAAATATCGGAGCGCGTGAGCCATCGGAAAGAGACGACCTTGAAGCGGCGGCCGAGGTTTTGGTTGAGCGCGCTGGTGAGATTGGCCGGGGCGACGGTCGCGTCATCGGCGGGATCGAAATACTCGGGGATGCGTTGGACGGTGGCTTCGCACCAAGCTTTGCCCTCGGTCACACCCGTCGCGGGATTCACCGCCTCGCCATAGGTGCGGATTACAAACGTGTCCGAGCGCGGAAAGAGCACCGGTGCGAGCGCGGTCATGATGTCGCCCTGAGTGAGGAACTGAGACGAGAATTCGATGGGGTTACCGTCGGCGTCGACGTTGATCCCGGCGTCGGCAATCGCCTGTTCGAGAAGGCTCGTCGTGGCGTTAGCCGAAGGACTTAAAAATTCTTCTAACGTGCGAAACGGACCATTTGAACTTTGATAAGCTCGGATAGCAGTGGCGATCTTAGTCGCCAGATTCTGCACTTGGGCAGTGTTGAGCGTCAGCATGCCTTGACGGAAAAGTTCTGTTTTAGGCGGCGTAACGCCCGTCGAACCACCCGCCGACTGCCCCGCCTCGGCTTTGTAGGTCTCCTGCGC